>JAYVMM010000869.1:0-1917 GCA_043758975.1 Planctomycetota bacterium
GCCCTTCGACCGGCCCGGGCCGGAGAGTGCGTATTCTACTTCCATACCCCCGGCGACAAGGAGCCGCTTGCCAACGACATGTGCCAGCGACAGTACAGGGAATGCGGCTTCACCGTCTTCAGTATTCTGTTCGCGAAAAGCAGCCAGCTCAGCTATTATTTCCAATCCCCCACGCACAGCCAGTTCTACTCCTAAGGCAAATCAGGCTCGTTCACCGCCATCGAGAGCGCATGGGGCGAATTGCGCAGCCGTTTGCACTTATCCGCCAAAACATTCTTCCTCTTCGGCTATTCGGCGGGAGGCATCGGCGTCCAGGGGTTCGCCGAGAATTTCCCGGCGCTGTGCGCCGGTGCAGTGATCGTCAACGGACGAGATTTCATCGAGAAGCGCGGCGCGACCTGCCCCTTTCTCATCACCCACACCTACGGAGATGGGGGGCAGAAGGCAGGCGATGGGCTGGCGGCATATTGCGACATCATCGGCGCACCGCATGTGCGCCTGCTCGTCAATCCGAGCTGGGGCCTCCTGCATGATGGCGAGCAGTTCTCGTTCCACGCGGTGCACCCCACCATACCCAGGATGTCGCTGTCATTCCTCAGCGCGATCGCCGATGGCCGTCGCAATCAGCATCGCGAAGACGTCGACTATGCCGCGATGTGCCCCTATGTCGTCAATCTACTCAATCCGCGCGAAGTCTACGCTTCCAATCAGCACGAGATCGCCCATCTGATCCAGAAGAATGGCGGCCAGCCAGCCGCAATCCCCTCGGCGATGTTCTATGCGGATCTCGTAAGCCTCCCGCCTCCCACCCGGCTGTCCGAGGATGAAAAGCAGGGCACCAGCCTCTACGCCGTGCCGCGCATCGACCATAAGCCGACTGGAGTGGTTGCCGAATGGTGGCCTTCGCAGGAATACCATGCTTCGCCTGCCGCTGCCGCCGCAGCAGGCAGCCGGGTCAACTGCGATATACGATATTTCACCGAGCGGGATTGGATCGGCGTTTCGGCCTACAAGACGATCAGCGCGCTGCATGGCGCCTACGCCCATATGCTCCTCGAACTTCCGGGTGCGGCATCGCTGCCTACCCAAGCCATCGCATTCGACCCCTGGGAAGACGATCTTCGCGCCCTCATCACCCTGCCCCATCTCCAAGCGGTGAACGTGGTCGTCTCATCCGTCACCATGCTCACCCCGCTTTTCCCGGTTTTGCGGCTTCCCGCGCTCCAGCACACCCGCATCCGGGTGGTCATATGCGTCGCCGACAAAGGCGCATTCGACGCCGAGGTTGCCGCGCACCGCGTTGAGGCGCAGCGGATGTCATTCACGCCCTTCCTGTGGCCCGACCATCATGAACAATCGATGGACGATGCCGCCGTCCATCAGCGGCTGATCGAGAAGGTCGTCGATGCTGCCGCCATTGACGCTCCCTGATCAGGGCGGCCCCTGGCTCGCAAACCCCTGGATCCCATTCCCTGACGCGCCGTCCATCCATCTCCACCGCCGATCGCCGCGCATGGTCGCGGTGACTGGTCCGCGATTCGCGCAGCCCCGAGGTGCGCATTGCCGGTGAGCGGGAGCCAATCGCCTGCAGGAATGCCGCCATCCCGGCTGCTTCCGCCCATACGCAGCTCGTACTCGCCGGTCCGGGAGCAATGTCCTCATCTTCGCGGCGACCTCATCGACGGTCTGTGGCCACTGGTCCAGGGAAATTGTTGGACATACCCGGAAGAACCGGGGACTGGGTTATCAGTTGGCCGTCTATTGTCCGTGAGTTCGAACGCTGTCCCTCACATGGGGATCCAGCTTCCTCCGCTACGGCCCTGGCTGGTCTTGTGGGATAGATATCTTCGGCTCTTCGCCAGGTCGCCATTGAACCTAAACGCCGCGATAGCCGCATCGGATCCCGCAAGGTACCTG
>JAYVMM010000870.1:0-4279 GCA_043758975.1 Planctomycetota bacterium
GCGTCGACCAGCTGCAGCAGCCCGGCGGGGGTGCTGGCGGTGGCGCGCAGGCCGCTGAGCTCGCTGAGCAGGCCGAACTCGCCCTTGCCGTCGCCGTCCTGGTCGAGGTAGAGGCCCTTCTGGAAGGCCTGTTCAGCAGGCAGAAACTGGCCGCTGAGCACCGCCACCGCGGCGGCGGCGGCGGCATCGGGGACCTCGCTTTTGGGCTTGGCCTGGAGCAGATCGGTGACCACTGCGCCGGCGGCGAGCACGCCGAAGCCGATCAGGCCGCGGTCCTCGAGCACCGACAGGCCATTGTCGGGGTAGGCGACCAGCCAGCCGGTGCTGCACAGCGCGGACAGACGCGCGAGCCCCTGCATCAGCGCCTGCTTGTCCTGGGGCGTCAGGGCGGGGTTGTTGTTGAGCGCCAGGGCGGCATAGGTGCTGATGGTGGTGATCACCGCTGGGGTGTCGCTGCAGGCGATCAGGGTGGCCTGTCGCGGGGCGTGCGCGAGCGCGGTCTTGCCCGGCGCGCTGTCGCTCCAGCCGCCGGGGGTGCCGCCGAGCCAGGCGGTGACCAGGGCGAGGTCGGAGCTCAGCAGCCAGTGCTCCTTGGTCGTCGCCAGCTGGACCGGGATGGGCACGCCCGGGATCGGCAGCATGGTGCCCTGGCCGTCCGCCGGCGGGTTGACCATCATGGCCTTCAGCCCGAGGCCGACCAGCTGGTCGAATTCCTCCGAGCGCGGCAGCATGATGGTGAGCGCCGGGAAGGGCAGGCCGGGGGTCACCACCAGCACCACCGTGCCGTGCAGCGAGTCGATGAGCGTGGTCAGCGACGCGGTCATGCCGAAGGCCTTGAGCTGCTGATCGATCGCCTGCTCGGCGGCCTCGGCCGAAGGCAGGCCCCAGGCCACCGCGAATTCGCTCAGCGCGGCGCCGTGGCCCTGCTCCCACATCGCCTTGCCGTCGAGCGCGACCGCGAGGGTGAGCAGGGTCTTCCCTGGCAACCGCGCGAGCAGCTCGCGGTCGACCGCCACCGTGCCGGGGGGGCCGGCGTGGCTGGCGATGCGTTCGTGCAGCCCTTCGGGCACCAGCTCGAGGCGGTAGTCGATGTCGCCGGCGGCATGCGCGAGCGGCTTGAGCACCGCTTCGACCTGCTTGGCCTGGTCGGCGGGCAGCAGGGCGAGCAGGCGACCGGCGTCCAGGCGCAGCGCGAGGTCGCTCTGCTGCGGCAGCGCCATCGGCTTCCACGGCTTGGCCGGCGCCTGGCCGCCGGCGCCGCTCGCCAGGACCATGGTGCCGAAGCGCGCCAGGCGGATCTTGGACTCGACCAGCTCGAGCACCTCGCTGGCGCCGGGCAGCTTGAGGTCCTTCAGCGCGGCGGGATCGGAATTGAGCGCATGCACCGCTTGCAGCACACGTGCGGCGAGGGTGCCGAGCTCGACCTCGAACTGCACGCGCGACAGCGGCGGCTGGCCGGCGGCGGGGGTCAGGCCCTGCATGGCCGCGCCCTTGAGCGCCTGCAGGGTCTCGCGCAGGGTCATGCCGATCCCGGTCTGCAGCTCGTTCAGGCCGGAGAGCCACTGCTCGCGACGCGCCGCCAGCGAGGGGTCGCTCCACAGCCGCCCATAGACGCTGGCCTCGAAGTGGGCGATCAGGCGCGCGCCGTCAGCGGTGGTGGCGTCGACGAAGGGCGCATCGGCTGCGGGCTCGCCCGCGCACGCCGCGGCGGTGAGGAGCAGGCCGAGGAGGAGCTGGCGGGGCATGGCGCGGGATCCTGGGGCAGGGGCACTGGGGGGCAGGGAGCGGGGGCGCAATGGACGGTGGGCGGCAGTGGACGGTGGGCGGGGGCCGCCCTGGTAACGTTGGCTGCGGCCTGGCGGTTACCTGCGCCAACCGCCCGCCGGTCGCCACCATCGTGCGCCGCCCAGCGCCGCATCAAGGCTGTGCTGCCCGCGCGCGCTTGCCGGCGCTCCGGGCGGTGGGTGCAGCCTACAGGCTGCGGTTGAGCAGACCGCTCGCCTCGGGCAGTCCGAACATCAGATTCAGGTTCTGCACCGCTTGCCCGCTCGCGCCCTTGACCAGGTTGTCGAGCGCGCTGGTGATGATCAGGGTGCGCTGGTCGGCGGTGGCGGAGCAGTCGAGGAAGTTGGTCATGCTGGTATGCGCGACCTCGACCTCCTTGGGGGTGGCGCGCACGCGCACGAAGGGCCGCCCGGCGAAGGCGGTCTGCCAGGCGGAAAACACCTGCGCCAGCTCGGCGCCCGGCGCCAAGGTGGCGGTGATGGTGGTATGCAGGCCGCGGGTGATCGGCGCAAGGTGGGGGATGAAGGTGCAATGCATGCCCAATCCGGCGGCGCGCGTGAGCTCCTGATCGATCTCGCCGGTGTGCTGGTGGGCCGCCGCCTTATAGCTGTGCAGGTTCTCGTTGATGGCGTAGAACAGGTTGTTGTTGCTCTCGACCAGGCGCTTGCCCGCACCCGACAGCCCGGAGTAGCTCACCGCCACCAGCGCCTGAGCGTTTCCCAGCAGGCCGGCGCGCAGGAGCGGGATGAGCGGCAGCAGGATCGAGGTGGCGAAGCAGCCCGGATTGCCCACCACCCGCGCTTTTGCGATGGCCGGGGCTGAGATCTCGCTCAGGCCGTAGACCGCCTCGCCGAGCAGCTCCGGGCAGGCGTGCTCGTCGCCGTACCACCGCCGGTAGTCAGCAAGCTCGCGCAGGCGGAATTCGGCGCCGATGTCGACCACCCGCATCCCGGCGGCGAGCAGTTCCGGCACCACGCGGGTGACCTCGGGACTCTTTTTGGCCAAGAGCACCGCCGCCGCTCCGCTAGCGCGCAGGGCCTCGACGGTGTCGGGCCTGAGCACCAGGTCGCTCTCATGGCTGAATGCCGGCAGCACCTCGCCCAGCGCTTTGCCGTGCAGGCGATCGGAGCCGGCGTGCACCACGCGGTAGCCGGGGTGGCCGAGCAGGATGCGCAGGGCGATCTCGCCGGCATAGCCGGCGACGCCGAGGATGGCGACGGGGATGGGCGGTGTCATGGGCGGCGTCCTGGATGGTCGTGGGCGCCGCCCGCCTGGCAAGGCCGCCCGTGCGTTACATGTACTTGCGGATGCGGTTGTCGAGCTCGGCCTGGTCGGCGGTGAAGGATGCGAAGGCGGCGAGGTTGAGCAGGGTGTCGATGGCGAGCTCGCCGCTCGCGATGCGCGTCGCCCAAGCAACGTGCTTGGGGATCTTGCCGTCGTCGGCCACGCGCTTGAGGTCAGCAGCGCTCAGGCCCGGGAAGAGGTCGGGCAGCCCGGCGGCGCGCGCCATCTCCACCAGCGCCTCGGGGGTGGCCGGCGGCGCCTCCTTCAAGCGCTTGGCGAGCAGGGTGTCGGCATCGCTGATGCCCCACAGGGTGTGCGCGCGCAGCTGGCGCTCGTCGACCCCGGCGCCCCACTGCACTTGGTAGTCCTGCTCCCGGCGCGAACTCCAGTCCCCTTTGAGCTCCTTGGTCGCGGCGGCGGCGACGCTGGTGGGCATGGTGTAGACGTCGATGCCGGCGAGGTCGGCGACCTGGCCGGCGCTGCGCAGGCTGGCGGCGATGTGCTTGGTGGCGCCGCCGCCCACCCGGGTGACCGCGCGCTGGCTGGCGAGCATCGCCTTCTCGCCCACCATCTTGCCATCGCCGAGCTTGTTGTCGGCGACGTAGGCGTTGAGGCGCCCGAGGAAGACGTTGACGTAGGAGGGCGCGGCGAAGGCGGTGGCGAGATGGTTGTGGCGGGCGCTGAAGCCAAGGGTGAAGTTGACCGGGATGCCGGCGGCGCGCAGCTCGCGGGTGGCGAGCAGGCCGGCGGGGGTGAGCGGAATCTTGACGATGAAGTGCTGTGGGCAGATCGCGTAGTAGCGCTTGCCGTAGGCCACCGAGCGCGCGACGTCGTGCGCGAGGTCGGTGTGCAGCTCGACCGAGACCTTGCCACCGAAGGTCTGGGCCAGGCGCAGGCCGTGGCGGGCGTTGAGGATGAAGGCGATCTCGATGATGCGGGTCTGCTCATCGACGCCGCCGAGCGCGCCCGCCGCCTGGTGGATGAGCTGGTCGTAGATGCCCTTCTGGACCTCCTTGTTGAGCAGGGTGTTGTTGGTAGTCAAGGCGGTGAACTCGCTGGTCCACAGCGGGGTCGCGGCGTCGATGTCGCCGGTGTCCAGCCACAGTTCGCTGCCCAGCTTGGTCAGCCCGGCCCAGAACGGGCTGGACGTGGGCTTCAGGCGTCCGGCGTTGAGGTCGATGCCGCTGAGGGCGAAGGCGTGGATGGCCGC
>JAYVMM010000871.1:0-13558 GCA_043758975.1 Planctomycetota bacterium
CCAGGCCATCGGTGCTCTTGGCGCTGATCGCGCGCGTGCCGGTGAGCTCGAAGCGGTTGCCGAGGATGCGGATGTTGCGGTGCACGCAGGCGCCGGCCACCGCCTCGGTGTTCTCGGGCAGGATGTGGATCACCGGCTCGGCGCACTCCTGGAAGAGGTTGCCGCTGATGGTGACGTCGCGCACCGGGCCGGACTCGAACCAGTACTTGGCGTCGTCGGAGATCAGGATCGCGCTCATGGTGGTGCGCTCGAAGCGGTTGTCGGCGATCACCACCGTGCGCCTGGTGGTGACCAGGATGCCGCGCGTGGGATCGCGGCGGAAACGGCAGCCGCGGATCTCCACCGCGGGCGTCGCGCTGATGTTCTCCACGCAATCGTCCTCCTGCGCGCCTGCCGGCGCGGGCGCGGCGAGGGTCAGCAGCTGCTCGCGCGGACTGAGCATCTCGACCGTGCGCACGGTGCCGGCGCCGTAGGACAGCAGCGTACGGGTATGCACGAATTCGATCTCGTCGCCGGCGGCGAAGGCGGCGAAGCCGTAGGTCTGCGCATGCATGAAGCGTACCACGAGATGGAGCGGATCGGGACGCGCAACGATGCGGAGATGGGTGCCGTGCACGTTGATGGGATCGTCCTTGGAGCCGGCGAAGCGCGAATCGAGCACCCGGACCGTGCCGCGGCAGCCGGAGAACTGCATGAAGTCGGCCGAACCGGCGCAGCTGCGCCCGCTCTCCGGGCGCGGCTCGCAGGTCACCCGGCGGAAGGTGAGGTCCTCGCTGAACTGGCCGACGAAGCCGAGTCCGTGCATGTAGTGCATGCCGACGTCCTGCCAGCTGATGCCGCGGCAGCGCACCATCAGCACGCCGACCATGTCGCGCACGGCGTCGTCGAGCTGGAACACCAGCCCGGGGCGGGCATCCGGCTTCTTGGCATAAGTGAAGCGCACTAGTCCCGGCTTCAGCTCGCTTGCGCTCGCAGCGCTGGTCACCGGGTTCCAGCCGCGCCAGGTGGTATCGCGCACCGGGTCGTAGCCCTGCGCCGCGGCACCGGCATCGCGCCAACCCTCGCCCACCCAGGTCAACCGCCCAGCGGCGATCTCGTAGGGCGAATCGCCGTGGATCTGCGCATCGAGGCTGCGCTCGGCGACTGCCACCACGGTGAGTTCGGACATGGTGGGGCGGGCGAAATCGACATGCAGGTCGCGGATCAGCACATCGCGGCAGCGCTCGAGGGCGATCGGCAGCATCTTGCCGTGCAGCATGAGCAGCGCTCCGCCGCCATCGATGGTCAGGGCGATGCAGTCGACGAGATGCAGCCCGACCGGCTTGCGCGTCGAGGGCACCTCCTCCTCCGAACCGGTGTTGGTGATGTGGTAGTCGCCGATGGCGGCGTGCTCGGGGAAGATGTCGTAGCGACCGGGGTGCAGGCGGATGACCACCGGCCTCGCCACCGGCGCCGCCGCGACGGTCGGCGGAGCCGCAGTCGCAACCGGGGCAGGAGCGTTCACCGCCTTGGCTGCGGCGATCGCCTGCTGGAAGGCCAGGGCGGCATCCCGCCCGCTGTCCGGGACGGCACCGAAATCGGCAATGTCGATCACCACCGCCTGGTCGTCGCCGTGCAGGCGCAGGACCAGGCTGGCCAGCAGGATCACCGCGAGCAGGGGCATCATACGGGGCATAATGCTAAATGAATACCTATGCACAACCCCAACGTTGAATGCTGCTCCGGCACAGGTGGGGGTCAATGGTGCGACGGTGGGGGTGCCGACAGCAAGGCGTCGCCGCCCCGCAGGCGGCGGGCGGGCGGCGCTAGACGATCTTGCAGGGGATGACCGCATCCTCGTCGAGGCGGTAGACCGCGCACAGGCGATGGTAGCCGTCGGCAATGATGAGCGACGCATGCTTGGAATCGCGCACCAAGAGCAGCGGCGATAGGGCGATCTTGGCGGTGATCTTCTTGGTGTTTTCGACCACGTGCGAATTGCTGATGCTGAGCAGGGAGGGGCGCGATGCGCGGAAGATGTCCTTGGCCTTGAAGGCGATCACCTTGGTTTTCTTCAGGCGCTTGACCAGCTTGGCCACCGTGCGTTCGTCGTAGATCAGGCTGAGGTAAGACGTCGCGGCGGGATAGTCGTGGTTCTCGGGCTTCTTCAGCCAGCTGATCGGCGTGGTGGACATCGCGTGCCTTTGCATCGGTGGTGGGTGGACGGATGGAGCCGCCGGCGGGCGCGACCACAGCGACAGATAACTCCACCCATACGGTTATGTGAGTAAAATAAATATTCGATGAAGACACAACCGTCCGGCCTTTGCCTCCGGCATGCTGCCGGCGCTGGGAGTTGCCAACCGCCGCGGTCAGCGCGGTGGAGATGCTGGTGATAGACCCGATTGCCGCCTGCGCTCGCTATTCCGGGGTCGATACCGCCGCGCGCTGGCGGCCAGAGACGCCGCGCCGCCGACCGGCATGACAGCGCCCGCATCCACGTCGCCTCGCCTTCAGGAGCGGTGGCGAGCGCGACCGGGACGCCGCCAACCTGACTTTTTGAATCGTTTCATAAATTTCCCATTTCGCATTGCATCACCCTGTGATCCATGTACTTGGGTTCCGGCGAAAAGATGCAATGTCCGACCGTGTGCGGGGTATCTCTTTGCGCCCCGCGTTTTGCTCCGCTTTTCTCTCTACTTAGCACTCTGCTGTGCTCCTCCCACCCTGGAGATCACTAATGTCCTGGCTGCACACCTGCGCCCTGCTGACCGCCGTCCTGCTGCCCCTGGCGGCTGTCGACTACCCGCCGCTGTCCCCGCCGAGCGATCCCGCCGCCCTCGGCCTCGGCATCCAGCGCACCATGACCCTGCTCGCCACCAGCACACCCGCGCACCGCAACCACGTGCGCATCCTGTTCTACGGCCAGTCGATCACCGAGCAGGCATGGTCGAAGCAGGTCGCCGACGAGCTGCGCAGCCGCTTCCCCAACGCCGACCTCGAGATCGAGAACCGCGCCATCGGCGGCTTCGCCAGCCAGCTGCTGATCTGGCCGGCCGAACACGACCTCTACCCCTTCTACCCGGACCTGCTGATCTTCCACGTCTACGGCTCGAACAAGGAATACGAGGACATCATCCGCAACGTGCGCACGCGCACCGCCGCCGAGATCCTCATGCAGACCGACCACGCCAACCTGTGGCCGCTGGAGATCACCAACGGCGAGGAGCTCAAGAAGGCGGACAAGGAGGACCATGGCGGCTGGTGGAGCCACATGATGAACAAGGTCTTCCTGCCTGATTACGCCAAGCGCTATGGCTGCGGACTGTGCGATGTGCGCACGGCGTGGGTCGACTACCTCAAGGCCAACCACCTCGAACCCAAGGCGCTGCTCAAGGACGGCGTTCACCTCAACGACCACGGCTGCTTCGTCATGGCCTCCATCATCACACGCTACCTGGTCTACCGCCCCGAATTGCCCAAGGACGGCTGGCAGGGCCTGGCCAAGGATATCGCCGTCGGCACCCAGACCTCGGCAGGCGGCGCCGCGCACAAGCTCACCTTGGAGGTCGAAGGCAACCGCATCGACCTGGTCGGCGGGCCGACCGCCGCTCCGCTCACCGCCTCCTTCCTCATCGATGGCATGCCGCCGAGCACCATCGCCGCCTGCCACGCCATCACGCGCTCCAAGCCCGGCCCGTGGTCGGCGCTGTTCCTCTGCCGCGTCGATCACGACGCCGTGCTGCTCGACGAGGACTGGACGCTGACCATCACCAAGGTGTCGGAGGACATGAAGAGCTGGTCCTTCGACGTGAAAGGCTCGAAGACAGGCGCCGACGGCTCAGGCGACAATTCCGCCACCTTCCATTCAACGTCGGGGCGGGTGGTGATCGATGCCAAGGCGTGGTTCCGCGGCCAGGTCCCGCTCAAGGCCCCCGACGCCATCACCTGGACGGTGAAGCCGCTCGCGCTCGATCACGCCACCCTCAGCTCGCCTGGCGACCCTGCCAAGGACCAGATCACCACCATTGCCCAGGGCCTGACCAACGCCAAGCACACGCTCGTGATCACCTGTGACGGCGATCCTGGAACTGCCATCCGCGCCATCCGCGTCTACCAGCCTGCCGTGCGCTGACGCCGGATTCAGATCTGCCGCGCGCCTCGTTAGGCGCATGGAACCAGGACCCGTTGAGGCCCCCGCGCGCCAACCATGGTGGCAGCCGTGGCGCCGCTTGATTGATACACCACAAGCTGTCGCTGGCCTTTCGGGCACGAGCGTCGTACAACACTGTCATTCCATCGGAGCAAGGGCCGGAACCTCCTGTCCTCCCTTATGGTTGCGTCAACCATAAGGACCATGGATCGGAACCGGCCCGGAGTGCAGGTCAGCAGTGATGGACGTTCGCAGACATCGACCGGAGCTCTCTAGAGCGCGCCCCCAGCCGGAGCTCGTCGGGAGCGTAATGGTGCTGCCCGATCGCCTGCTCCCGGACCGTTCCATGCACGCCCTGCATGTGGCAGGGGTCCCCACCCGCACGCTCCAACCGGCCAACCGCCGTGAACGGTTTCAGGCGGTCCTGCCCTCCCTCGCCGTGCTTGCCCTCCTGACCATGGCCAGCGCGCCGGCGCTGCGCGCCGCCGATGCCGCCATCACCCCTGCAACCATGGCGGCGTCCTTTGACAAGGAGGTCAAGCCCCTGCTGGCCACCTACTGCGTCAGCTGCCATGGCCCCGACAAGCAGAAGGGCGACGTCAACTTCGCCAACGCGCGCAACGGCGAGCAGGCCCTCGGCCAGCTCGCGCTGTGGAAGAGCGCCCTGTCCAAGCTCAACGACCAGGACATGCCGCCGGCCAAGGAGAAAAAGCAGCCGAACGAGGCCGAGCGCCTGGTGCTGCAGGGGTGGATGCGCAGCCTCAAGCGCCTGCTGCCGCCCGACCCCGGGCCCCTGGCCATCCGCCGCCTCGCCCGCGTCGAGTACGACAACACCATCCGCGACCTCTTCGGCGTCGACCTCAAGGCCGGTACCGATCTGCCGGCGGATGCACCCGGCGAGGGCTTCGGCAATACCGTCTCGCCGCTGCTGATGGAGAAGTACCTGCTCGCCGCCGACGACATCCTCGACCGCATGATCTCGCCCGACCAGTTCCACCAGCTCAGCACTGCGGGCCAGCTCGGCGCGATCATCGCCGGGGTGCCCGAGGAGGGCAAGCCGGACGGCAAGGATCGCGTGTTCACCACGCCCGCCGAGGTCACCACCCTTTTTAGCATCCCCGCCGAGGGCACCTACACCTTCAAGATCAAGGCCGGCGCCGAGCAGGTGGGCAAGGACCCGGTGCGCATCGGCGTGCGCTTCGACGGGCAGTTCGTGCAGGAGCTGCACATCACCGCCACCACCAAGCATCCCCAGGCCTACACCTGCAGCACCAAGCTGATCAGCGGCAAGACCCGCTTCTCGCTGGTGTTCATCAACCCGGTGGCCGACCCCGCCGAGGGCGCGCCCACCCCGCCCGCACCCACCCCGCCCGCGGGCAAGAAGGGGGCCGCCCCCGCGCCGGCGACCAAGGCGCCGCCGGCGCCGGAGGCCGCCAAGCTGCCGTCGCGCACCCTGCTCATCGAGAGCATCGAGGTCACCGGCCCGCCCGCGCACTACGCCGGCGACGCGCAACGCCGCCTGCTTGTCGCCACCCCGAGCAAGGACCTGAGCAAGCACGACGCCGCGCAGAAGATCATCGAAGCCTTCGCCCCGCGCGCCTTCCGCCGCCCGCCCACCGCCAATGAGATCAAGGCCCTGCTCAAGGTCTTCGACCTCGGCGACGCCCAGGACGAGGTTTTCAACGAGTCGGTCAAGCTGATGTTCAAGGCGGTGCTGGTGTCGCCGCAGTTCCTCTACCGCACCCCGGACGACCGCGAGGACGCCAAGGGCGCGGTGGTCGCGCTCGGCGATTGGGAGCTCGCGTCGCGCCTGTCCTATTTCCTGTGGGCGACGATGCCCGACGACGAGCTCTTCAAGCTGTGCCAGGCCGGCAAGCTGCGCGAGGCGGGGATGCTCAGCGCGCAGGTCAAGCGCATGCTCAAGGACCCGCGCGCGCACGCCCTGGCCGAGAACTTCGCCGCGCCTTGGCTCGGCCTCGACCATGTCGCCGACACCGTGCTCGACGAGAAGAAGTTCCCCGGGGTGAGCAAGGAGATGCGCGCAGCGCTTTACGACGAGGGCATCGTCTTCTTCGAGAGCCTGATGCACGAGGGCGGCAGCATCCTTGACTTCATCGACTGCGACTATGCCTGGATGAACGGCCAGACCGCCAAGCTCTACGGCAACGACATGGTCAAGGGCCCGAAGATGCAGAAGGTGCACCTCGACAGCGCCGACCGCGGCGGCGCCGCGACCATGCCCGGGGTGCTGATGGTGACCTCCACCCCCAACCGCACCAGCCCGGTCAAGCGCGGCAAGTGGGTGCTCGAGCAGCTGCTCGGCGCGAGCCCGCCGCCGCCGCCGCCCAACGTCCCCGCCCTCGACAAGCAGGACGTGCCGGAGAACGCCAAGCTCACCTTGCGCCAGAAGACCGAGCTCCACCGCGACGACCCCGCCTGCAACAGCTGCCACCGGGTGATGGACCCGATCGGCTTCGGGCTGGAGAACTTCGACGTCCTCGGACGCTGGCGCGACCGCGACGAATCGGGTGGACCGATCGACGCCATCGGCGAGCTCCCGGGCAAGCAGCGCTTCGCCACGCCCGGCGAACTCAAGAAGATCCTGATGAAGCGCAAGGATGAGTTCCTGCACACCTTCACCGGCAAGCTGCTCGCCTTCGCCCTCGGGCGCAAGCTCACCGGCTACGACGAGGTGGTGGTCGACGACCTGGTCCAGCAGCTGGCCAAGGACGACAACCATCTCGACGCACTGATCGCCGACATCGTCACCAGCTACCCCTTCGTCAACCGCCAAGCCTTGCGCTGATCCCTGCCCCTCGCCCAGCACCAGCATAAAGGAACCAGTCATGCCGCACCGCACCGTCCTCTCGCGCCGCACCTGCCTCAAGGGACTGGGGGTCGCCATCGCACTGCCCCTGCTCGAGACCATGGGCTGGGCCGACACCCCAAAGGGGGCGGTCAAGAACCCGGTGCGCATGGCCTTCCTGTCCTCGCCCTTCGGCGTCTACCCTGACTCCTTCTGGCCCAAGGACGTCAAGACCTTCGGCCCCTCGGGAGTGATTCCGCCCACGCTCGAGCCGCTGCGCGCGCTGCTCGGCGACTGTCTGATCATCCAGGGCCTGCAGAATCCGGGGGTCAACGCCACCAAGGGCTCGACCCACCTGGTCGAGACCTCGGCCTGGCTGACCGCCACCGCGCCCAAGGGCGGCGGCATGGTTGAAGTCGGGATCTCCGCCGACCAGATCGCCGCGCTGCAGATCGGCGGCTACACCGCCATCCCGTCGCTCGAGCTGGGCATCCAGAATTCCAACTTCAGCCACACTGGCGAGGACGGCTTCGCCGGCGCCTACTACGACACCATCTCCTACCGCACTCCGACCCAGCCCATCCCTTGCGAGAACAACCCGCGCTCGGTGCTCAACCGCCTGTTCTCCTCGCGCAAGTCGATGCCGCGGCGCCACACCACCAGTGGCGGGGCGGCGGCGATCGGCGGCGGCGCCGCCGACGGCGACGGCCCCTCGCTCGACCAATCCATGCTCGACGTGGTGCTCGAGAGCACCGCCGACCTGCGCAACCACATCAGTACCAGTGATCAGCGCACGGTCGACGAGTACCTCGACGGCGTGCGCTCGCTGGAGAAGCGGGTGGGGGCGATCGAGCGCCAGCAGGCCGAGGCGGCGCGCGCCAAGGAAGCCAAGGGCAGCGGCAAGGGCGGCCTGAAGTACTCCGATCCCATCGAGGTGACGATCAAGGACACCAAGTGGAGCGAGCACGTGAAGGTGATGGGCGATCTGATGATCCTCGCCTTCCAAACCGACCTCACGCGCATCGCCACCCTGGTGTTCGAGCACCCCTTCGGCATCAGCTATCCCGAGCTCGGCTTCACCGAGGCCCACCACGAGTGCAGCCATCACGACAACAAACCGGACAAGATCGAGAAGCTGACCAAGATCGAGCGCTTCCACATCGAGCAGTACGCCTACATTATCGGGCGCATGAAGACTCTGCTCGACGGCAACGGCACCCTGCTCGACAACAGCATGATCCTGTGGGGCTCGGGCATGGGCTACGGCTTCCAGCACAGCAACAACAACCTGCCCACCATCCTCGCCGGGCGCGGCGGCGGGTCCATCCGCACCGGGCGCCTGGTGCATGCCTCAGGCAACCAGGGCGACCTGCTGATGGCGATGCTGGCACGCGCCGGCTGCGCTGCCGACCGCACCATCGGCAGCGGGACCAAGCCCTCCAACGACCTGGTCTGAGCCCGGGCTGCGGGCGCGCGCGCCCTGCCGCTACGCATGACGATTGCATGACCGCGCCACCTGCGCTCAGGCGCAGGCACGCTCATCAAGTTGTCATGGGCCGTGCGCCATGCTGGCCGCCAGCCGCACGTCGGACGCCGCATTCGCCGTCTGCACGCCTGGCCCAGGAGGCTGCCATGGCACCGTTCCAGCCGCACAGCGACCACATGGAATCCGCACCGGACGCTGCCCTCGATCGCGAAGCCCTGCTGCTGGTGGCGCGCGCCGACCGCCGGCTGGCGCAGCTACGCGCCGAGCGCACACAGGTGGAGGACGGGACTGCGGAGACGTCGCCTGCGAAGCGGGAGCCAGAACTGGAACCGCCGGGCGAATGAATCCGGCGCGCCGAGCGCGCTCAGCTACCGCGCGGCGCGCTCAGTTTGCCGTTGGCGGAGTGGTGGCTGCGGCCGGCGGCGGGGTCTGGTCCTTCTTCTTCTTCTTCTTCGGCTTGTCGTTGGTCCCGGCCTGGGCCACCACCGGAGCGGGCGCCGGCGAGCTGGTCGAGGCCACCGGCGGCGGCGGGGAGGTCTGCTCGATCTGGGTGACCTCGGTGCCGGTGTAAAGGACGTTCACCGCGAGCTCCGGCTTCAGGCCGTCGAGCCCGACCGCCTGGTGGTCGAGGGTGATCACGGGATGGGTGATGCCGAGGGTGAGATCCTTGAAGCCATCGTCGGTCACCGTGATGGTGTGGCGGTCGGCGGAGAGCACGAAGCGACCGTACACCGTGCGCGGTGCGGGCGCCGGCGCCACTTCCACCTTGGCGCTCGCCACCACCGGCGCCGCCGGCGGGGCGACCGGCTTCGCCTCTTCATGCTTCACCGGAGCCGCGGGCAGTGGCAGCGGCAGCGAGCTCAGCGTGGTCGTGTTGGCAGTAGAGCCAGAGATCGGGTGGCGCAGCACGCTGGTGACCATGTAGATGAGGATGCCGGCGATGACCACGGCGCAGCTCACCGAGACAACATGCACCACCTTGCGCGTCGCTTGCTCGCGACGGTGGATGCGCGCGGTCTTGGCAGCGCGTTCAGTGTAGGTGGCGGTGTTGCTCTTCATGGGGATCACCGTGGGTTCGTCGTGGCGCGCAGGCGCGGCCTGGCGGGGGCGAGTTCATGACCCTGTGTCCGCTCTTGGCGCCCGATCACGGTATTCCTCCAGGGCCGGGCGCGGGTGTAGAACTATCCCGCCCGGCTGGTGCCGAGCGGGGGTGGGCCGCATGGCAGCGGCATCGACCACTGCCGATGCCACGCCATAAGTAATTCTGCGGCTATAAGTTGCACGGTAGATCCAGGGCCGGAGCGGCGCCCTGGACGGCTGCAGAGCACCCGCCGGCGTTGCCGGATGAACCCGGCCTGCCGGGGCGCGTTCAATCTCCGGACCGGCCACCGTGGTGGCGTCCTGGCGGCGAGACCCCGGCAGCATCCTCGCCGTCGGAAGTCCCCCCTAAGATCGCGCGAACTCGCCCGTGAAAATGTGCAGCCCCCCCAAGGAGATGCCGTGGCCCTCCGTCCCCTCCTGCTCTGCCTGTTCGCCCTCCCGCTCTCCGCCGCGGTGGTCACCGCCACCCCCATGGTGCTGCCGCCGCCGAGCATCAAGGCGGCCAGCGAGCAGCCGATCGAACTGGCGGCGTATTCGCTCACGGCGCAGGTGCACGGCCTCTACGCCGAATGCACCGCGACCATGGTTTTCCGCAACCCCAATGCCCGCGTGCTCGAGGGCGAACTGGAATTCCCTCTACCCGACCACGCCACCGTCAGTGGCTACGCACTCGATATCGGCGGCAAGCTGGTCGAGGGCGTGATCGTGGGCAAAGACCAGGCACGGGTGGTGCTCGAGGCCGAGCGCCGCCGCGGCGTCGATCCCGGCCTGGTCGAAGTGGTGCGCGGCAACCTCTTCCGCACCCGCGTCTATCCGGTGCCGCAGCAGGGCCAGCGCACGGTGGCGGTGACCTGGGTGCAGGAACTCGCCCTCGCCGGCGAGGAAGCGGCCCTGCGCCTGGCCCTGCCGCGCTGCCGCCTGCCCATGCTCGGCGTGCATCTTGAGGTCGCTGCCGGCAGCAGCGCGCCGGCAGTCTCCGGCTTCGGCAACCTCACCCTCACCGCCTGGCAGGGCCACAGCCGCGCCGACGCCACCCTCGCCGACGTGCTGCCCGACGACGACCTGCTGGTACGCCTGCAGCATGTGCCCGACCAGCTGGTGCTAGTGGAGGAGCACGCCGGCGAGCGCTTCATCGCCATCAGCGACCGGCCCGCGGTGCTGGCGCCGGCCAAGGCCCGGCCGCCGCCCGCTCGCATTGCGGTGGCGTGGGACGCCTCGGCCAGCCGCAGCGCCGACGCCATCGCGCGCAATCGCGAATTCCTGCGCAGCTGGTGCGCACGCTGCCCGGGCTGCGCGGTCGACCTGGTGGTCTTCCGCGACGTGCCCCAGCCGGCGCAATCCTTTGGCGATGCCGCCAGCCTGCTCAATGCCCTCGACCACCTCGCCTATGACGGCGGCACCGGCCTCGCCCGCCTCGACCTGCGCCGCGCTGCCCTGCCCCATCCCGACGACCGCTGCTGGGTGCTGCTCAGCGACGGTCTGGGCACGGTCGGCGAAGGGCTGCCGGCGACCGACGCGGTGGCGGTCTACTGCCCGCTCGCAGACCGCGTGAACGATGCCGCCTTCCTGCGCCTGCTCGCCGCGCGCAGCGGTGGGGCGCTGCTCGATCTGATCGATGGCGGCGCCGGCGCGGCAATCGAGGCCATCCTGCAGCCGCCGCCGACCCTGCTGCGTGTCGACGCCGCGCCCGGCGTGCTGGGTGATCTGCAGACCTCCTTCCGTGGTGGGCGCGCCACCGTCCTCGCGCGCCTGCTCGGCGAGGGCGCCGTCGACCTAGTCTACGGCAGCGCGCGCCAGGACGGCGCGCACACTCTCCTGCGCGTCGGCGCCGGGGCACCGGCGACGGGCGGCGTCATCGCCCGCGCCTGGGCCGGGGCGCGCGCCGCCGACCTCGGAGTCTTCGCCGAGGCCAACCGCGGCGAGCTGATCAGCCTCGGCCAGCGCTACCATCTCGTCACCCCGGGCACGGCGCTCCTGGTGCTCGAGAACCTCGACCAGTACATTCGCCACCATATCGCGCCGCCGGAATCGCTGGCCGATATGCGCCAGCAGTACGATCAGCAGCTCAAGGCGCGCGGGCAGGCCTGGCAGGCCAACGGCCAGCAGCAGCGCGAACGCGTGGTCGCCTGGTGGCGCGATCGCGTGGCGTGGTGGAATCCCGGCAGCCCGCTCGAGCTCGCACAAGTACCCGCCGGTGGGGCGACGCCGCCGCCACCGCTCGCGCCTACGGTGCCGCCGGCGGCGGGGATCGCGGAGAGGAAAGCTGATGACACGAACGACCACCGTCTCAGACAGGCGCTCGGCGGGAACGCCCAGGCGGCGGCAGCTCCCAGCACCCTCCCTGTTCAGGAGGATCTGAGCGGACGGGAGGAAGCAGTGGCTTCTAGTGACTTGGTGGCGGGTGCCACCGCCACCTTCGGGGCGATCGGGGCTGGCGGCGGATCCGGCAGGCGCGCCCGTCAGGCCATGAGCGGCATGGTGGCGAATACCGGCGGTATGCCCGGGACTATCAGCATCACCCCCTTCGACCCGGCCACCCCCTATCTGACCGCGATCAAGCAGGCGGCTCCGGAGCAGGCCTACGCCACCTACCTCGGCCAGGTGCAAAGCTGGCGCGACTGCCCATCGTTCTACCTCGATTGCGCCGGCTTCTTCTTCCCGCGCGATGCCGCCCTCGCCCGCCGCGTACTCTCCAACCTGGCCGAAAGTCGCCTCGACGATCCCGCGCTGCTGCGCATCTTCGCCTGGCGCCTGCAGGAGGCCGGCGACCTCGACCTCGCGGTGGCGGTGCTGCGCCACGTGCTGACGCTGCGCCCGGAGGAGCCGCAGTCCTACCGCGACCTCGCGCTCGCGCTGGGTGCGCGCGGCGAGGCCGGCAAGCGCGGCGGCGATCTCGGCGAAGCCATGGGCCTGCTCTACCGGGTGGTCATGCGCCAACCCCTCGAGGAGGTCCAGCTCGGCGAGCAGGCGGTGCTCGACCAGGCCTGGAACCGATTCCCCCAGGTCGAGATCATCGCCCTCGAGGAGCTCAACCGCCTGCTCGCGGTGGCCGAGCGCGGCAGCTTCGACCAGCCGCCGGTGGTGCCACCGCTCGATCCCCGCCTGCGCCAGAACCTCGACTGCGACCTGCGCGTGGTGATGTCCTGGGATGCCGATGCCACCGACATCGACCTGCACGTGTCCGAGCCGAGCGGCGAGGAGGCCAACTACGCCCATCAGCACACGCGCAGCGGCGGCCTGGTGTCATGCGATATGACGCAGGGCTACGGGCCGGAGGAGTACCTCCTCCACCATGCGCCCGCGGGTACCTACGCCATCCGCTGCCACTACTTCGCCACCCGCCGCCAGACCCTGCTCGGACCGGCGACGGTGAGTGCGATGGCGATCACCAATTGGGGCCGCGTCGGCGAACGCCGGCAGCAGCTGACCCTGCGCCTGGACAAGAGCGGTGAGTTCCAGTTCATCGGCGCCATCAGCATGGGCGCGGGCGGGGGTGGGGTGCCGCCGGAGGGGCAGGGCGCCGCCGCCGTCACCCGCGAACTGCTCCAGCAGCTGGTGGTCGGACAGCACCGCGCCGAGGTCGAAGCCCGCCTGGGTGCCCCCCTGCGCGTCGACCATGACGGGGTGACGGTGCTGGTCTACCACATGGCCAACGGCGCGCTCTCGCGCCTGGGCTTCGGGCCAGACCTGCTGTGGGCGCGCGAGGTGCTCGCCGGAGCGGAGCGCGACCTTCTGCCGCACTGAAGCTGAGGACAGAATCGAGGGATGAGAGCAGCGAGGGATGAGAGCAGCGAGGTCTGAGCGCAGGTCGCCCCGGCGCTCAGCGTTCGGCGCGCTCAGCGTCCCTGGCCTTGATCGCGAGATCCAAGGCCTCAGCGAAGATGCGCCGCGATTCCACCATGGTCGGACGGCGCGGCCACCAGTCGGCGATGCCCAGGCCGGAAACCGCCAGTCCGCTGAGGATGCAGGCGCCGAAAGCGGCGCCGCCGCCGATGCTGGCGAACAGCGGCTTGAGCTGCACCGTCGGCAGGCC
>JAYVMM010000872.1:0-3483 GCA_043758975.1 Planctomycetota bacterium
TAACTGCGCCACCAGCTCGGCCCGGCGCGCGTCCAGCCCCTCGTGGGCGGCGATGCGCGCCGCCACCGCCTGCGCAGCGTCGAGCACCGCCTGCTCGCCGTCGCCATGCTTGCGCATGAGGTCGTACCAGGCATCGCGGCGCTCGCTGATGCGCGTGAGCTCCGCCGCATCGCCGACCAGGCGGTCGCCGGCCCCGGCGCACGCGGCGGCGGCCTCGCGCACCAGCTCGACGGCCTGCGCGCACGCGCGTCCAGCCTCGCTCAGGCGCTGGTCGGGGGCGTCGGTGAGCTGGCGCGCCTGCTGGGCGAGGAGGCGCACCAGCGAACGATCGCCCTCGCCGAGCAGCTCGGCGGCCCGCCCCGCGCGCGACCGCCATTCCTCGACCTGCGAGAGCAAGGCGATGCGGCTCTCGAGCTCGGCAAGCTCGCCTGGGCGCGGTTCGAGGGCGGCGAACTCGCGCGCCTGGAAGCGCAGGAACTCGAGCTCGCGGATGCTGTTGCGCCCGCCGCACTCGAGTTCGCTCAGCGCGCGTGCGGCGTCCAGGCAGCGCTGGTGCAGCGCGCGGTAGGCGGTGGCGGCGGCAGCGAGGCCGGCATGGGCATCGAGCAGGGTGAGCTGGTGCGCTGGGTCGCCCAGGCGCTGCGTCTCGTGCTGGGCGCGGATCTCGACCAGCACGCCGGAGGCGGCCTGCAGCGCCGCCACCGTGACCGGCACGTCATTGATCCAGGCCTGGCTGCGGCCCGAGGCGGCGATGCGCCGGCGCAGGATGAAGGCGCCCTCCTCGCCTGCCACCCCGCAGGCGGCTTCGACCGCCGCTGCATGTGCCGGCTTGACCTGGAACACCGCGCTGATGGTCGCCTCCTCGCCACGCGGGCCGACCAGCTTGGCCTGCGCGCGCGAACCGAGCAGGAGGGCGAAGGCGTCGAGCAGCAGGCTCTTGCCGGCCCCGGTCTCGCCGCTGATCACGGTCAGTCCGCTGCCCGGGCAGATCCTCGCCTTCTCGACGATGACCAGGTTCTGTACCACGAGTTCGGTGAGCATAGCGATCGTCCGTTTGGACGCGCCAGTCCACCATGTCCCGCACAGTGGACAAGGACTTTGCCCCCGCCCGTCCAACAGCATGGACCAGGCGGCGGGCAGCTCGGCGCGCGGGCGGGGCCGGCTACTTGCCGGACGGGACGGCGAGCGCGGCCTGCGCCTTGAGCTTCACCGCCTCCGCCGCCTGCTTGTCAGCCGGCGCGGTGAGAACCTCTTCGGCCTGCTCGGCGTAGGTCTGCGCTTCCTTGCTCATGCCGAGCGCGAGCTTCAGCTTGGCGAGGTCGAGCAGGGCCGGGCCGAAGCCGGGCTGGAGCACGATCAGCTTCTCATCCCAGGGCACGCCCTTGGCGTAGTTCCCAGTCTCGAGCGCGATGTGGCCGAGGGTGTAGAGCGTCTTGACGCTGTTGGGGTGCACCTTCAGGCACAGCACGTAGGCCTCGTAGGCGTCATCCTTGCGCCCGAGCGACCACAGGTAGCGCCCATACTCGAAGAAGTTCTCCTCGCGCTCCGGCTCGACGTCGACCGCGATGGTGCGCAGCTCGGCAGCGGCCAGGTCGGGCTGGTCGGCGAAGCGGTAGCGGTTGGCCAGGGCGTGGTGCGCCGGCAGGTACTTCTTGTCGACCGCGATGGTGCTCTTGAAGCGCTCGATGGCGAGCTCGAAGGTCGCCTGCACCTTGGTGCTGCCGATCTGGACCTCGGCCTTGGCCACCGTCGCCGCCTCGATCACCTGGCCGCTGCCGAAGATGCTCTCGGGATCGGCGGGGTTGAGGCGGATGGCGATGTCGTACTCGCGCAGCGAGGTGACGTAGTCGTCGACCGCCTTGGGCCCGCCCTTCTGCGCACGGTGCAGGTAGACCGCGCCGAGGGCCTTGTGGATGCGGTAGTCCTTGGGCGTGAGGTCGATGGCCTTGCGCAGCGCCTCGATGGCCTCCTCGTAGCTGCCCTGCTGGTCGAGGATGCGCCCGAGATACCAGCGCACCTCGGCGTTGTTGGGGCGCAGGCGGATCGCCTTCTCGCACTGGCGGCGCGCCTCGTCGAACTGCCTCATGCCGGCGAGGGTGATGCCGAGCACGGCATAGGCGTCGCCCTGCTCGGGATCGAGATCGACCGCGATGCGCGCATGCTGCACCGCCTCGGTGAAGCGCGCGCCGTTGAGCTCGGCGGTGGTGGTGGCGCCGGTGGTCTCGGCCATCGACTTGGCGAGCAGGTAGTGCATCGAGGCGAGGGTGAAGCGGTCGGTCGCGCAGGTCTCGGTCAGGGTCAAGGCCTCGCGCAGCACGCGCGCGCAGTCGCTGAACTTGTTCCAGGACATCAGGTTCTTGGCGCGCAGGTAGCTGACCTGGATGCGGTCGTGGACCGGGATGTGCTCGATCAGCGCGGCCGCGTAATGGTCCTCGGCGAGGTCGTAGGCGTTCTCGCCCGCCAGGGCGTTGCCCTGCTCGATGTGGTAGACCGAGACGTCGGTGAACGCACCGACGTCCGCCGCCGGGCGCAGCGACTCGATGCGGATCTGGGCGACGCCGTCGATCATCATCGCCACCTCGCCGACGATGTCGACGATCTCGTACTTCTTGAGCGTCGACAGCTGGGTCGAATCGCGCAGCTGCTTGGCCATGAAGATGGTGGTCACCGGCTGGGCGCGCACCTGGGGGTCCCACACCGCCGCCTTCTCATCGTAGGCGAAGAGGTTGAGGAAGGTGTCGGGCTTGTAGGGCGTGTGCTGGAGGTCGAAGAGGTTGCCGTTCTCGATGAATATGCAGCGGAAGCGCACGCGCACGTTCAAGTAGGCCGCGGGCCGCAGCATGACCTCGGAGAGGGTGGTGTCCTGGACCTTGAGGTCACCCGGGTGGATGTGCTCGTAGACCTCCATGTAGGAGGCGGCGTGAACGGTGGCGAGCGGCACGCAGCAGGCGGCCAGGAACGAAACCAAGCGGAGTGGACGCACAAATCCCCCTTGAGGACGAGAGGTCTTCGACGATGACGCAGCAGCCCAGGACCCCGAAAGGGGACCGGTGGCGACTATAATCGGCCCGGAGCGGCGCCACAAGCCTCTGGTTGCCCCCCCGGGGGGGGGGTCAGGCGCGCTTGACGCGCATCACCAGGTCGATGATGAAACGATCGAGGGCATGGTCCTGGGCGCGGTACTTGGCGACCTGCTCGCAGGCATAGGCGACGCTGCTGTGGCTCTTGACCGCGAAGGCCTGGCCGATCGCCGAGTAGGTGTCGGCACTCGCCGACTTCATGATGTACATCGCCACGTGGCGGGCGGTGGCGCGCGGACCAGAGCGGTTCTTGCCCACCAGGTCGTCGACCGTCAGCTCGAAATAGTCCGCCACCGCGCGCATGATCAGCTTGGCGCGCGGCTCGCCGGCGCCGCGGTCGATGACGTCGGCCAGCGCCTGGCGCGCGAGGGCGAGGTCGATGCGGCGCTGGAAGCTGGCAGCG
>JAYVMM010000873.1:0-3895 GCA_043758975.1 Planctomycetota bacterium
GCCGGGCGCAGATCCTCGCGCCGCTCCAGCAGCAGGCGGGTGAGCGCTTCGAAGCTCGCGTCGCTGGCGAACTTGTCGGTCCATACCGGCACGCGCCAACCGCTCTGCCCGGCGCTGACGCGTTCGAAGTCGTGGTAGGCGCCTTTGACCAGGCGCACCCATACCGGCGTGCCGCGCCGGCGCGCCCACTGCGCGAGCTCCTCGAGGTCGCGCCGACTATCGCGCAGGTAGGCCTGGATGGCGATGCCGACCGCGCTCCAGCCGCGGAACTCATCCTCGCAGAGGACCTCCTTGACGATGCGCAGGGTGCAGTCCTTGTAGGCGTACTGCTCCATGTCGACGTTGATGAAGACCCCGCGCGCTTGCGCCAGGGAGAGCAGCGGGCGCAGGCGCGCCCGCACCGCGGCGCTGGTGCCGGCGGGGTCAGAAGGGTCGAAGCGCGCGACCAGGGCCGAGAGCTTGAGCGAGAGGTTGACCCGCGGCAGCGCGCCCTGGTGGTCGGCGTCGATGAGCTCGATAGCCGGCCAGGCGGCGGCGGCTGCGCTCAGGCGCGCGATCAGCCCGCGGTAGGTGTCCTGGTAGGCCACCGCCTCATCGTCGCTCACCACCGCCTCGCCGAGCACGTCGACGGTGAAGGCAAGCGAACGCGCGCGCAGCGCCTGGATGGTCGAGAGCACCTCGCCGGCGTCGCTGCCGGCGACGAACTTGCGCGCCAGCGTGCGCGCGCCCGCTCGCGCGCACGCAGCTGCCGGGCGGGCCAGCCCGGGGTGCGCGCGCAGCAGGCGCAGCGCCCAGGCGAGCGGCGCCGGCAGTACGCCTACGACCGGCGCGAGGTACTCCTCGAGGTGGCGCGCCACCGCGGAGGCGTCGCGCAGTGCTGGCAGCGCGTCGATGAAGCGGAAGAGCTGGGCCTTGGCGCGCTCGTCGCGCAGTGCTGCCGCCATCAGCTGGTCGTCGCACCAGGCGCGGCTGAGTGGCTGCGCGCGGCGCGCGCGCACGCCGGCGAACAGCCGGCGCCCGTGCTCTTGGATGCGCTTTTCGAGGTGCCCGCCCATCACCCGCCACCCTACAAGTTCGCGAGCGCGAGGGAACTGCGGCGGTCGCCGCCGCCAGCCGTGCGCGGCGGTGCGCGCGCGCTTTCAGGCCGCCGGTACGCGGCGCAGGCGGTAGCAGCTGGCGCGCTCGATCAGCACGCGTTCGAAGTGGTCATCGAGATTGAGGGTGGTCTCGGCGCCGCCGAGGAAGAGGTAGCCGTCGGGGGCGAGCTGCTGGCGCACGCGCCCGAGCAGGCGCCGCTTCTCGCCGGCATCGAGGTAGATCATCATGTTGCGCAGGAAGATCACATCCATCAGCGGCAGCTGGGGCCAGTCGCCGAGCAGGTTGTGCTCATGGAATTCGACCATTGAACGCACCTTGCTCTTCAGCTCCCATCCACCCTTCTCGTGGCGGAAGTACTTGCCGAGGAGGTGCGGCTGCAGGCCGCGGTTGACCTCGTAGTCGGTGTAGCTGGCGGCGTTGGCGCGCTTGAGCACCTGGCGGCTGATGTCGCTGGCGGCGATGCGCAGGTCCCAGGCCGCCAGGCGCTGGAACTCCTCGCGCAGCAGGATGGCGATGCTGAAGGGCTCCTGGCCGGTCGAGCAGGCGGCGCTCCAGAAGCGCAAGCGGCGCTCCTGCGCGCGTGCCTCGGTCAGGCTGGGGATGACCACCTGGTGCAGCGCCTCGAACGGTACCACGTCGCGGAAGAAGTAGGTCTCGTTGGTGACCATCGCCTCGACCACCTGGCGCTGGAGCAATCCCTCGCACTTGCGCAGGCTCTGCACCAGCTCGCTGATCGAGTCCAGCTTGGCGGCCTCGACCACGCTGGCGAGGCGGTTCTCCACCAGGTAGTGCTTGTCGGTGCCGAGCACGATGCCGGTGCGCGTGCGCACCAGGTCGCGGATGAAGCGGAAATCGGCGTCGCTGACCATGGCGGTGCTCAGCGTGGCGGTCGGGCCACGGACGCGCCGGCGCCCATAGGGCGCGTGCGCGCGGTGATCTCGCCGGCGAGCGCATCGAGCGGCAGCACGGCGTCGGCCAGGCCGGCCTTGGCCACCGCCCCGGGCATGCCCCATACCACCGAGCTGGCCTCGTCTTGGATGATGATCTGCCCGCCACCGGCGTAGATGCGCTGGCAGCCGCGCAGGCCGTCCTGGCCCATGCCGGTCATCACCACCGCCAGCACATGCTCGCCGTAGACCTCGGCGGCGGCGCGGAACAGGCAGTCGGCGGATGGGCGGCAGGAGTTCTCGTGCGTGCCCTGATTGGTGGCCAGGCACACCCCGGCGGCGGTGCGCTCGACGGTGAGGTGGAAGTCGCCGGGGGCGATGTAGGCCTTGCCTGGCAGCGGCTCGGTACCCGCGGCAGCCTCGACCACCTCGATCTGCGATTTGCTCGCCAGGCGTTCGGCCAGGATGCGGGTGAACACCGGCGGCATGTGCTGCACCACCAGGAGCGGCACCGGCAGGTTGCGCGGCAGGCGCGGCATCAGGGTGGTGAGGGCATTGGGGCCGCCGGTCGAGATCGCCAGCACCACTGCATCGACGCGTATCGCGGTGGCGCCTGGCGGTGGACGCGGCGGCGGCGCCACCGCTGGCGTCGACTGGGCGCGGCGCAGGCGCGAGGAATCGGTTTCGCCGCGGCGGTGGCACAGCGCCTTGATGCGCGTCAGCAGCGCCTCGCGGGTCTCCAGCAGCATGCCGTTGATCGGCTTGCCGACCACGTCGCTAGCGCCGAGCTGGAGCGCCTCGATGGCGATGCGCGCGCCGGCGTGGGAGTGCGAGCTGAACATGATCACCGGCAGGCCGGGCCGGCGCTGGCGCAACGCGGAGAGCGTCTGCAGTCCGTTCATCTCTGGCATCTCGACGTCGAGGATGACCACGTCGGGCGAAATCTGGTCGAGCTTCTCGAGCGCGATGCGCCCATTGGGTGCGGTCCCAGCCACTTCGACCAGCGGGTCGCTGCCGAGCATCTCGGTCAGCAGCAGGCGCACCACCGCAGTGTCGTCGACCACCAGCACGCGGATCTTGTTCATCGCAGGTCCGCCCTTGGGGCCTGTGCGCGTCCGCGCTGCGCACCTGCCGGCTGGCGGTGCGCGCTCATGCGCCCACCATCGAGGCGGCGATGTCGATGGTGCGCGCGGTATCGAGCACCAGCAGCAGCTGGCCGTCGAGCTTGTACACCGCGGTGATGAGCTCGCGGATGGCGCCGCGCAGGGTCTCCGGCGGGTTCTCGCGGCTGGCCGCCTCGCATTCCACCATGTCGCCGATCTCGTCGACCATCAGGCTGGTGGCGCTGCCGGCGCAGCGCACCACCACGTTGACCGCCGGTCGCTCGAGCACGCGCGCCTCCAGGCCGAGGCGCATGCGCAGATCGATGACCGTAACGATCTGCCCGCGCAAGTTGATTAGCCCGCGCACCACCGGCGGCGCGAGCGGAACCCGGGTGGCGCTCTGCTGGCGGATGATCTCCTGGACGTCCTGCACATCGAGGCCGAAGAGATGGCTGTCGAGGCGGAAGGTGCAGAACTGGCGCCGGGTGTCCATGCTTGCTCCCGCCTCAGCCGGCGCCGGCGGCAAGACGGTGGGCGGGCATCAGGCAGCAGCGCCGGCTTCGCGGTTGATCGCACCTCGTCACGCGGCAGCCCTCCGGCGGGCCGGGGGGCGCGCGGCGCCGGTCAGACCCATCTACAGGGAACACCGGGATCGGCCCGCTGTCAAGTCGCCCTGCCCCCGCTATCGGCGGGGCGCGCGACCGGGGCGCGCACTCAGCTGCTCAGGGGGCGGCGTAGAACAGCACTAGGCCGGTGCTGGAGGCGGCGACCAGGCGGTCGCCGACCACGGCTGGGGCTAGGAAGGGG
>JAYVMM010000874.1:0-1833 GCA_043758975.1 Planctomycetota bacterium
TGTCGCCTTCGCCAGCTGGACCAGCCATCGCGATAGCGCGGTCTGGCAGCTGCTCATCGCCGCGGGTGGGCGCTGGTCGGAGAGCCGACCGCTGTCGCCCTGAACTCCGGGGCGCGATGTGCTGCGTGTCAGCTTGGAATGTGCGCAGCACCTGCTATACGGAATGCTCAAGGCAAAGGCGATCAACCACAGTGCGAACTTCGTGCGGCCCCAGGTCATCGCGGCGCACGCGCTGAGCGATCGAGAGCGGGCGCCAGTGCATCCCTGTACCATGAGCACCTCCGGACCATGAGATGAATCCCAAGCTTGCGCACTTGTACTCGCTCTATGCCGCATCCGGGTTCGACAAGCAGCAGACGCTGGTCGAGTTACTCGGCGGGAAGCACGATTGGGACTTCAACATGGAGTCCGGGACGATCACCTTCAATGGCACGCATTCGTTTCCGGTGCAGATCATCGGCACCGAGTCGACCGCATCCAAGACTTGGTTGTGGTCCTGGGCTAACGCTGAGAGCGGCATTCCGGAGCAGCTGGTGGCCGCGGCCAGGAAGCTCAAGGCATTCGGCGGCGAGCATCAGATCGATGAACTGAAGGCACCGCAGCTCAGGTTGGGCGAGGTCGACGGGATGGTCCTCAGCACCATCGCCACCGGTCTCACCCGTGGCGATGCCTGCTACCGCGGACCATACGATGGTGGCGCGCTCTACGTCGTGCTCCAGTCGCCGGCCCTGCGCGCGAAGGCCGACGCGTCGCCGCAGCACATCGTCTCGATCTTTGCCCAAGTCATCGCCGCTGTGCCGGTCGATCACCGCAAGGCATGGAAGGCCTACCTGGAGCAGAAGGGCTACCGCGTTGCCGAGGAGGCGGGCCGGGTGGTCGGCACTTCGCCGAAGGGTGAGCGGGTGATGGCGAAGTTCGACGCCCGCGGTCGGGCCATCGATATCGGTGCAACGATCGCGCCCTAGCCCTGGGCTCCTTGGCAGAGCATTCATGCGCGGGGTCCACCCGCTTGATTTCCTAGACGACTGGTCTACTATTCGCGCCATGGCCAGGACCGAGACCCGCGCCGCCATCATCGGCATCGCCAGCCAGCTGCTGCGCGTGAACGGCTACGATGGCACCGGCATCGATGCCGTGCTCAAGCAGGCGGGGGTGCCGAAGGGCTCCTTTTACCATTATTTCCGCAGCAAGGACGAGCTCGGCTTGGCGATCATCGAGGATGCCGCGCGCGAGCTCGCGGATAAGCTCGAGAAGCACCTCGGCGATGCCACCCTCACGCCGTTAGCGCGTCTGCGCTCCTACTTCGATGCGGGTATTGTGGCCCAGCGCCGCAGCGAGTGCACGCGCGGCTGCCTGTTCGGCACCCTCGGCCTCGAGTTGGCGAGCAAGAACGCCCGATTGCGCCGGCGCATCGCCGAGGAGTTCACGCGCTGGCGGAAACGCGTCGCGGCCTGCCTGGAGCAGGCCAAGCAGGCCGGCGAACTGGGCGCCGACCACGATGTGGCGCGGCTGGCCGACTTCGTCCTCAGCGCCTGGGAAGGCGCCATCCTGCGCGCCAAGGTCGCCAAGTCGGTGAAGCCCCTGCAACAATGCGTCGACCTGCTCTTCCGACTGGTGCTGAAATGAGCCTACAGCCCTCCCGGCCTGAGCGTGCGTATACGCAGAGCGGGAACTGACACCATGTGGATCGTCAGGCTTGCGCTCCGGCTGCCCTACACCTTCGTGGTGCTCGCCATCCTGGTCTCCCTGCTCGGCACGGTGACCATCGTGCGCATGCCCACCGACATCTTCCCCGAGATCGACATCCCGGTGGTGGCGGTGGTATGGCTCTAC
>JAYVMM010000875.1:0-1533 GCA_043758975.1 Planctomycetota bacterium
CTGGCGACGGCGCTGGAGGTCGGCGAGCAGAACCTCGAGCGGAGTACCCTCAGCGACGCGCAGGAGCGGACGCGCGAGGGCGCGCAGATCGACCTCCCCGCCGGTGGTGCGGTGCGAGAGGAAGACGTCCTTGATATGGATGAGGCCGATCGGGCGCTCCTGGTCCTGGTCGATGAGCGGATAGCGCGAGTACTTCCAGGTACGGATGAACTGTTCGGTGTCGGTCCAATGCAGCTGGGTGTGCAGGATGCGGGTCTGGGCGCGCGTGCGCATGACGTCGCGGACGCGCAGGTCGCCGAAATCGAAGATGTTCTCCATGAACAGCAGGCGGCGGAATGACAGCAGGCCGCCGGACTGGAAGCGCGATAGGATGATGCGCAGCTCGTCCTCGCTGTGCTGCTCGCGCTCGGCGGTGCCGCGGAAGCCGAGCAGGCGCAGGATCAGCGTCGACAGCCGGTTGAGCAGCCAGAGCGGCGCGAAGAAGACCCAGCGCGACCAGCGCAGCGGCTGAGCGGTGAGCAGGGCAACGCGGTCGGCGATGCGGATCGCCACCAGCTTGGGCACCTGCTCGCCGAGCAGGATGTGCAGGAAGGAGACCCCGATGGCGGTGAGCGCGGTGGCCACCCCATGCGCGACCAGCTGCGAGTGGCCACCGACCCAGCCGAGCACCGGCAGCAGCAGGTCGGCGGCGGCGCGCTCACCGACGAAGCCGAGGGCGATCGAGGCGAAGGTGATGCCGACCTGGCACATCGACAGGTATTCGTCGAGGTGGCTGTGCACATGCTGGGCGACCTTGGCCCCGCGGCGGCCCTGCTGGACGAGCTCCTCGAGGCGGCTGGCGCGCAGCGACACCGCAGCGAATTCGGCGAGCACGAAAAAGGCGTTCAGCAGCAGCAGCAGGCAGGCGGCCGCGAGGTACAAAGCGGTGTCCATGGCCCGCGCAGTATCGTAGCGATCACTGCCCTGCAACCCTGCACGGAGTGTCCGGCTTGCTCTGGGAACGGGGCCTCGGCACGGTGGTTGCCGATACGTAAATCTTTGTTATATAGATTTTTACACGAATGAACCGCTTCGTCCTCGGCATGGACCGCCGATGTCCTATCGTTGCCGCCATGCCCAGGACAAAAAACCAATCCGCGGATTCTTCACTCCTGCTGGCCGAACTGAGGGCCGCAGTTGCGCGCCTGAAGACGAACCCCTATCAGATCGTCAAGGGGAGCGGGATGCCCCTGACCACCGTCCAGCGCTTGCTGGCCATCAAGTCCAATCTCCCCATTCGCAATGTCGAGAGGCTCATGGCGGCACTCGGCCTGAGCTTCCGCCTGGTTTCGAGCCGCACGTCATCGGCCCGTCCGGGGACTCGAGGTCGTAGAGGTCGGCCACCAGGATCTCGCCGCTGAAGGGCTGACTACGGGGCGCGCTATGCCCTCGTGGCGCGGGAACATATCAAGGTGTTGTGGTTGACGTGTGATGGTGGCCCTGACGCCGTGTGGGGGCGGCGCGGGCCGGTCGCTAGCACAAGCGTGTTGGGCG
>JAYVMM010000876.1:0-4916 GCA_043758975.1 Planctomycetota bacterium
CATTCGCCCGTACTGGGGCATCAGCTACATCCCCTACCCCCTGCAGCTAGCCAATGATGCGCGCAACGGCGGTGAGCCGTGGTTCTACGTCGACAACGAGAATGGGACCTTCAACTGGGCCGGCTGGAAGCAGCTCGGGCATGACTTCGCCGCCCATTTCCGCGCCGGCGGCAACACCGGGTACTACGAGATCTACAACGAGAGCGATCTCAATCTGCAGTGGACCAACGACCCCACCACCGCCGGCGGCGGCTGGCCGCTCAAGCTGCCGGTGGAATTCGTCAACGGCCAGAACACCGACGACCAGCACCGCATCGCGGTGATCAACAAGCTGCATGTGCAAATGGCGCTCGGCCTGCGCGCCGGCGATCCCGATGCGGTGATCGGTGGTCCAGCATCGTCCGGAGACCACCTCTATCCCCAATCGGGCTACATCCAGAGTTTCCTCAGCGCCATCGCCGCCGCCAACGCCCCGCTCGATTTCATCTCCTACCACTCGATCGCCATCGATACCCCACGCGACACCGGGGATGTGCGCACCGGGGTGGTGAGCAGCCTGCTGGCGGCGATGCCGCAGTTCCGCGCTACCGAAATGCATATGACCGAGTACTTCAGCTACGCGCCGCTGAACATCGCCCCGGTCGGCCAGCAGGGCGGCGGGCTGCCCTGGACCAACATCGCCGCCGAGGGCTACCAGAACGGCAGCGCGCTCAATCCCTACGGGGTGCGCCAGCCAGGCGCGATCACCGATCCGCCGCAGGTGGCCAATCCCTATTCGTCCGATCTCGCGGTGCACTTCCTCGACGACCTCGCGCACTTCAACTCCTTCCCCGAAATCGCCCAGCTGGCCTGGGCCTTCGGCATGGATCCCCCGGGTAACCCGGTCACCTCGTTCTGCGGCCTGGTCGACACCGCTGAGCCCAATACCCTGCTCGACCGCAAGAAGGTCTACAGCGCATTCGCCTTCTATGGCGACCTGCCGGTGCAGGCTGCCGCGGTCAGCACGAGCGGGCCGATCAGGGGCATGGCCGGGGTGGGAGCGGACAAGGCGGGCGTCCTGCTGTGGAACTCTGACGGCGCCAACGCCGACACCGTCACGGTGACGGTAGCCAATATCCCCTTCGCCGCCGCCGCCTATTCGCTGTGGGTCATCGACGGCGATGCCGCGGGCAATGGCCACAACCCCCTCGGCTTCACCAACCCGGCGGCGAATGCGGCGGTGACCATCAGCGGGCCTCAGACCGTCACCTACACCATGCAGCCGCGCTCGGTGCTCTACCTGCGCTGGGCGGCGGCGCCGGTCCCGGTGCAGGCGCCGGCCACCGAGTTGGTGAGAGTCCACCACGACTATCCCGCGCGCGGCACCGGTACCACCGCCTTCGCGGAATTCGACCGCCGTGGGTGGACCGCCTACCTCGGTGCCGGCGCGGCACCGGCCCAGCCGGTGCTCGCGCAGTGCGCCGCCACCGTGCGCGGCCTCGCGCCGGCGCTGAAAGTAGACATCGCGGCAGAAGGCGCGCTGCCTGGGCCCGGTTCAGGCGCGACCCTCGGCCTGCGCCTCGACTTCCAGACCGCCTCCGGCTATGTCACCAGCGTGCTGGTCCATGGCGGCCTCGACGGCTCGACCTCCTGCCCATGGGGCACTGGGCGCGCCTATGACGCCCAGCTGCGGGCTCCGGACAGCCAGCATTTCACCATCGATGTCGCCAGCTGCGCGCCTGCCGGCTGGACCGGCCAAACCGTGCTCACCGCCATCCTCGCCGGGGTCCCGGCGGGTGTCCGGGCGTCGCTGCGCCTGAGCCCGGGCGATCTCGCCGCCGGCGGCCTGGTGGTCGGTCGCAACGGTCTCACCACTGCCCCCGCCGGCAGCGCGCTCGTCGGCACCGGCGTCGGCCTGCTGGGTTCCTATGCCCTCGGTCAGCAGTTCTCCCAGCCGGTGCTGACCCGCCTCGACCCGGTGGTCGACTTCGACTGGAACACCGCCGGTCCCGACCCCAGCCTGCCTGTGACCGACTATTGCGTGCGCTGGTCCGGTCAGATCCAGGCTCCCGCCACCGGCACCTACACCCTGATCGCGCGTACCGATGACGGGGTCAACCTGTGGTTCAATGAACAGCAGGTGATCAGCGACTGGAACCAGCAGGCCCCCAGCGACAGCACGGCCACGGTGTCGATGGTTGCCGGCCAGCGCTACGATCTGCGCATGGACTACTTCCAGGCCGGCGGCGGCGCCGAGGCCCACCTGCTGTGGATCGGGCCTGGCCTGCCGCGCCAGCCGGTGCCCAGATGCTATCTCTATCCGGCGACCGCCGCCGGGCTCTCGACCGATGCCACCGCCGACGGCGACTTGGTGGCCTGGTACCGCTTCGCCAATGCCCTCGATGCCGGCGAGGACGATTCCGGGCATGGCAACCACGCCCTGATTGCCACCGGCACCACCCCGGTGGCCGGCGATCCCCGCCATCCGCATGCGGTCACCTTCGGTGCCGGTACGCGCATGGACATCCCGGTCGCCGCCCGCGCCGCCTTCACCATCTCGCTGTGGATGAAGACCGCCAATGCCGGCGGCACCGGCGCGCAGTGGTGGTCAGGCATCGGCCTGTGCGATGCCGACCAGCCCGGCAGTGCGAGTGATTTCGGCGTCACCGTGCTCGGCACCCACGCGGCCTTCGGCCTCGGCGCGCCCGATACCACCATGGTCTCGTCCGCCACGGTGGCGGATGGCGGGTGGCACCTCATCACCGCGGTGCGCTCCTCAGGCGGGGCGATGACGCTCTACGTCGATGGCGTGGTGCAGGCCGTAGGCAATGGTCCCACTGCTCCGCGCTCGGCCCCGCCGGCGATCTCGATCGGGGCGGTCGCGAGCGGCGGCGCGCACTTCGCCGGCGAACTCGACGACCTGCGCATCTACCGGCGCGATCTCAGCGCCAGCGAGATCGCGGCGGTGGCCGGCGAGAACCTCAATGCCACCACTACCGTGAACGGCGCCGGCACCACCACCACTGGCGGTGGCAGCGGGGCAGGCGGCACGGTGGGCAGCTCAGGCTCGTCCGGCGGCGGGCACCACTGCGGCTTGGGCGCAGGGGTGGCAACCCTGATCAGCGGTGTGGTCCTGGCGCTCTCGGCTCTGGGCCTGGGCCGCTTGGCGCGCATTGGGCGTACCGGGAGAGGCCGCTGAGCACCCTCTCCGCTGCGCGCCACTGCCGCTCAGCCCCCCGCCGGCGCCGGGGGCGGGCTCAGGTAGTCCGTCAGCTTGCTGCGCAGCATCTCGGGCGTGAAGGGCTTGATCAGGTAGTTCTGCACCCCGGCGAGGATCGCCTGCTGGACCTTGGCGGAGTTGGTCTGGGTGGTGATCATGATGATCGGGATGGTGGCCTCGGGGTCGCGCTTGCGCACCACCTCGACCAGCTGCAATCCATTCATCGACGGCATGTTCCAGTCGCACAGGATGAGGTCGACTGAATGCACGGCGAGCTGCACCAGCGCCTCATGTCCGCCATCGGCCTCGAGCGCCTGGAAGTCGAAACCGCATTCGCGCAGCATGCGCAGGATGACCTTGCGCATCACCAGCGAATCGTCGACGACGAGGATGGTCTTGGTCATGGCGTTGACGCGGGGTGTGGCTGGCGAGCGGCGGCTGTGCGCGCGGATGACAGCATCGCTCCTATCCTGAATGCTACCGACAATGGTACCTGCCCACAACGGCAGCTGCCGCGCCCGCACTGGGTCGTCATCACTCTCACGAGCTGGGTACTACCTACTTCAAGATAGGGAATGTGTCACTCCATGACCGGTGCAGCACCGGTCATGACGGCACCAGGCGCGCGCCAGAACGGCCCAGAACTGACCATGCCTGCCAAGTGCTGCCCGGCGCAGCACAGCCGCTCTGACCACCGTCCCAGGGCGCCCTGGTGCCCGCCCCGAGCCGGTCTCGGTCAATCGGCTAGGTGGACGGCGCCGCTATCGCAGGCACTGACTGGCATTATCTTTCCAGCAACCGGGCCAGTCCTGCGTATCCCTGATGCCGCTGCCATTCGCTGCGCGGAAAGCCACCGTCCCCGCTGGAGAGAGTCTATGTCCGCCGCCCGTGCCCTGCTGCCCGCTGTCCTCATCCTGCTTGCCCTGCCGGCCCTGCGCGCCGCCGAGGGTGATGCAGCCAAAGCCATGTGGTACGAGAAGTTGGATGACGCGGTCGCGGCTTCAGCCAAGTCCGGCAAGCCGATCCTGGCGGACTTCAGTGGCAGCGATTGGTGCCATTGGTGCCAGGTGCTGAAAAAGGAGGTCTTCGATACCCCTGAGTTCGCCACCTGGGCGGAGAAGACCGTGGTACTGCTCGAGGTCGACATGCCGATGGCCACGGCGCAGGCGCCCGAGATCGCGAAGCAGAACGAGGCGCTATGCGCCAAGTTCAGCATCGAGCAATGGCCGTCCGTGCTCATCCTTGATGCCAAGCTCGCGCTGATCGGACGCCTCGGCTACGTGCCGGGGGGTCCCAAGGCCTTTACTGCCGCCTTCAACGCCGCCTACACGTCGCAGATCGCCCCCGCCAAGTAGCGGCCGCTGGCGGCGCCATGCCGGCGGCACCGCCGCCCCCCTGCCGCCTGTGCAGCTGGCTTAGCGTACCGTCGCTGCCGCCGCCAGGGCGTCAGCGAGCGCCGCGCGCACCACACCGGAAACGTGCGCCGCCGCCCCGGCCAGGGGCAGGTTCTCCGGCGTGCTGCCGCGCGTCTTGAACTCCACCAGGCCATCGGCCACGCCGCGACCGGCAACCACCCGCAGCGGGATGCCGATGAGGTCCCAGTCCTTGAACTTGACCCCCGGCTTGAGGTCGCGGTCGTCGAGCACCGCCTCGATGCCGGCGGCGATGAGCTCTTGGTAGATGGAGGCCGCGGCGGACTCGACCGCGGCGTCCCCCG
>JAYVMM010000877.1:0-2276 GCA_043758975.1 Planctomycetota bacterium
CCCCCCCCGCCGGGGTGAGCAGGCCGCTGGCGAGGAAGGCGCGCTGCACATCGGCATCGCCGAGCGCGTCCAGCGAGCGGAACAGGCCGACGGTATAGGAGGATGCGTAGCGTGCGGCGCCGAGGATCTCTTGGCGCGGATAGCAGTCGGCGACCACGCGCTCAGCATCCTGGGGCACCAAGCCGCAGGCGATGAGCACGTCGGCGATGTGCCCGAGGTCCGGCTTGAGGAAGGTCAGGATGAGCTCGGGGATGAGCTGGCCGAGTTGCCGGCGCAATCCGGCATCCAGCAGCGGCCAGATCAGGCGGGTGAGGTCCGAGAAGTAGGCTTGGTGGACGGCCTCGTCCTGGGCGTGCTCGAGGATGACCTGGCGGATCGCCGGTTCGACGCGCAGATCGAGGTGGGCGCGCGTGAGGATGGCGGAGACCAGGGTTTCGGAGACGATGACGAAGGCCAGCTCGACGCTGCGGCGCAGCTTCTCAGGGGTGCGTTCCACCAGGCGGTTGAGGTCGCGGAACGGCTTGGGCAGCGAGCCATCGATGCGCGAGGCCACCCCGCTGCATTCCTCCGCCTGCTGCGCGAGATCGACCGCGCAGAGCGCATGGTAGCCCTCATCGCAGTAGATGCGGTGGGCGTCGACCTGCATCGACTTCGGGATGGCCAGGCCGATGTTGCCGGTGGCGATGCGGATCATGATCGGATTGACGAACTGCTGCTCGAGCACGGTGGTGAACCAGAGGTAGCTGTAGAGGTGCTGGATCTGCACCTGGCGCGAGAGCCCGCGCTCGACCACCAACGGATGCCGGCTGACCGGGACCAGGTCGGGGCTGAAGTAGGCCAGCTCACTGGTGCCATCGGTGTGGCGCCTGAGCATGCGCTGGCGCGGCTTGGAGCGGATGGCGGCGCAGGAGTCCCATTTCGCGAAGCGGTTGGTGCCGGGAGACTGCGCGCTGCGCGGCTCCGTCGGCGCCGCGGCATCGACCGGGCTGGTGGACGGCTCGTAGTCGTCAGGGCCCGCCCGGCGCGGGGCGGATGGCGCCTCGTGCTCGTCGGCCTCCATGGTGTCGTCCTTAGCCGAGTTCATGGCACGCTGCATTCCGGACGGGAGCCGCGACCACCGGTGCGCTCGCGGCGCCGCTCGGAAGCAGTTGACGGCGGCTGCGATAGCGCATGGACCCTCGCGAGCGAACTGCGCTCGCCATCCCGGCGAGCCAATGCAGAACTTGTCATAAGTTACCAGAGTGCAAGCACTTCTTGTATATCCTGTTGCGCCACCCGCAGCGCACCGCGGCGGGAGCAGGGCAGCACGGTTGCCGGCGAAACCAGCTATCGTGAGCATGCACTGTCCCCGCTCGCCGTCCTGACCATATGCGCTCGCCCCGGGAGAGGTCGGTCGCCGCTTGCGGCACCGTACCCACCCATGCGCAGTCTGTCGGCAGGGAGTCGTGTGACCTTGAACATGCCAGATTCGGAAAGCGAGCGCTAACCTCAGTCGGGAAGCAACCGGGAGTGGCGAGCGGCGGCGCACCCCTCCACCCAGAGACCTGTACGGCTGCGCGCGCCACCAGGTGCGAGCAGCGTGCCCGCGCACTGGGAGGTCGCCCCCGCCCTCCATCACCTGACAGGGGCCGCTGGAACACCGCTATCTGCTCCACTGGTTGTGCGAACGTTGGTCGGTTGCCAGCTGCACCGGTGCCTGCACACCAGGCGCGTGCCCGGACATCAGGTGCGTGAAGATGGTACTGCATAGGGGTGCAATTCAACACTGAAACGGCGTTGGACCAATCCTGGCAAGGGATTGCAGCCCAAACCCCACGCCTACCGTATGCATCAGCACGGTAGGTGGAGGAAAGGCCCAATGACCACCAGGAAGGTCTACACCCACCAGGATATCGCCAAAATGGTCGGCGTGTCGCAGTCGACGGTGTCGCGCGCCCTCGATCCGGCGCAGCGGCACCTCATCAGCGAGGCGGTGGTCAGCGAGGTCCTGCGCGTCTCCCTGCGCATCGGCTTCAAATCCAACGTGCTGGCGCGGCGGCTGCGCAGCCAGCGTTCGGAGACCATCACCCTGGTGGTGCCGGTGGAGGTCTTCGAGCAGCCGCAGAACATCGATTTCGAGACCGGCAACTCGCAGCTGATGTGGAGCGAGGTCAAAGGTGTCATGCACGAGGCGGATGCCCATCACTACGATGTCAAGCTGGTGCCGCAGTACAGCCGCGACGAGGTGCTTGGCGACTACATCGCCACGCACGTGGGCTATCCCCATTCCGACGGGG
>JAYVMM010000878.1:0-7852 GCA_043758975.1 Planctomycetota bacterium
TCGCCGAGGATTGCCTGGCCGAGCTCGACAGCGGCATGCCGATGCAGCCCGGCGCCGCCGGCCTCGGCGGCTTCGTGCTGCTCGCGCTCGAGACCGCCCAGCAGGGCGGCCTGCACGTGCCCGGACGCCTGCTCCAGCTGTCGCGGCGCAACATCGGACGCAGCCTACCGGCGCAGGAGAATGACCCCGGGCGCCTGGGCGTCGCCGCCTTCGCGCGCTTCATCCTCGGCCACCGCGACAATCCCAGCACCGCGCACCAGGTCGAGCGCCTGGGCGAGCTGCTGCCCGCTGCCGACCCCTCGGGGCGGGTCGATCCGCTCGCCTGGTTCTTCGCCACCCTGGCCATGCGCGAAGCCGGCGGGCCGGCGTGGGAGCACTGGGCGTCCGCCCTCCAGCACAGCCTGCTGCCGCTGCTGGTCGCCGATGCCGCCGGCAACGCGCACATCGAGGCCAGCCAGATCCGCTACGGCGAGAGCGCGGGCGCAGTGTTCGCCACCAGCGTGGCCCTGCTCGACCTCCAGGCCGCCTACCGCTATCTGCCGCTCGCCCGGCCCTGAGCCGGCGGTCTTGCGCCGCGCCTGAGCGCGGGCAGCCTGCGGCCATGCAATTACCCGCCGAACTGGCCATCGGGACCTTGCGCACCATCCGCGAGCTGACCGCGGAGGTCGGTGAGCACATGGTCCGCATGAGCGGCACCCTGCGCGCGTCCACCGCCAAGGCTGGTGTCGACCTGGTGACCGAAGCCGACCACTACAGCGAGCAGAAGCTCGCCACCCGCATGACCGCGCTCTTCCCCGAGCACCGCATCGCCGGCGAGGAGGGCACCCGCCTGGGCCCGAGCGACAGCCCCTGGGTGTGGCACATCGATCCGCTCGACGGCACGGCCAACTACAGCCGCGGCATCCCGCACTGGGCGATCAGCGTCGGCCTCGCCTACCGCGAGCAGCCGGTGCTCGGCATCGTCCACGGGCCGGCCTGCGGCATCACCGTGTTGGGCGCGATCGGCCTGGGCGCGTGGGAGCACGACGCCCCGCTGCCGCGCGCCACCCCGCCCGGTGAACCCACCAGCTGGATCATCGCCACCGACTGGCCGTGGGACCTGAGTGAGCGCGCACGCACCAACCTCCTGCTCGCCCGCCTGGCGCCGCGCATCCGCCAGTACAAGACCTTCGGCTCAGCCGCGCTCGACTTCGCGGCGGTGGTGCGCGGGCAAGCAGACGCCTACGCCATCAGTCGGATCTTCCCCTGGGACCAGGCGGGCGGCGCCGCCATCGCCGCGGCGCTCGGCTATGAGATGCGCTGCTGGGACGGCCAGCCCTGGGACCTCGCCCACGGCGACATCGCCCTGGCGCGTCCGGGCATGTGGGAGGTGCTCGGTCCGGCGCTCGCACCCGCCTGAGGCCTCAGGCGTTGCCGAGGCGGTGGTAGCGCCGCAGGCGCGCGAGGATCGCCTGGTTGGCGGGCGGGAAGTCGAGCGCGACGAATTCCGCCGGCGTTACCCAGCGCAGCTCGCTGCTGGCGAGCCCGCGCACCGCGTCGGGGTTGAACAAACGGCAGCGGTAGACATGGAAGGTGAGGTAGCGGTCGCCGTAATCGTGCGCGTAGCCCATCAGCGCGCGCGCCGCCAAGAGCTCGGCCCCGAGCTCCTCCGCGAGCTCGCGCGCGAGCGCGCGGCGATCGTCCTCGCCCGCCTCGCGCTTGCCGCCCGGGAGCTCCCAGCAGCCGCCCTGGTGCTGGTGGCGGTGGCGGCGGGCGACCAGATAGCGTTCCTGGTGGTGGATGAGCGCGAGCACGATGTGCTGGCGCGGCTTGGCGCGGTCGGTGATCGCATCGCCGTAGCGGCGCGGCGAGGAGACGGCCTTGAGCGGGTTGGCGGTGGCGCGCTGGCGCTCACCATCGCCTCGCGCGCGGCAGCGCGCCCGCCACGGGCAGGCGTCACAGCGCGGCGCGCGCGCGCTGCACACCGTCCCGCCGAGCTCCATCAGCGCATTGTTGTAAGGGATCGCCGCTCCGGCGGCGAGCTCGCGCCCGGCATGCGCCCACACCAGCTGCTTCTCCAAGGGCAGCGCGAGGCCATCGCGGCGGGCATAGACGCGGGCGACGTTGGTATCGACCACCGGCACCGCGGCGGCGAAGGCGAAGCAGGCCACCGCATGGGCAGTGTAGGGGCCGATGCCGGGCAGCTCATTGAGCCCAGCGGCAGTCTGCGGCCAGCCGCCTTGAGCCAGCGTCTGACGACAGGCGGCCTGCAGTCGCTCGACCCGGCTCGGGTAGCCGAGCCCTTTCCAGGCGCGGTGGATGGCCTCCAGGCCGGCGGCGGCGAGCGCGCGCTCATCAGGGAAGGCAAGGAGGAAGCGCTGGTAGAACGGCAGCACGCGCTCGACCTGGGTCTGCTGCAGCATGACCTCGGAGACCAGCACGCGGTAGGGATCGCGGGTGGCGCGCCAGGGCAGCGCACGCGCGTGCAGCGCATACCAGGCGAGCAGCTCGCGCTGGGCGGGATTGAGCTGTGCTGCCGCCCCTGCCGCCCCTGCCGCCCCTGCCGCGCCTGCCGCGCCTGCCGCCACCGCTGCGCCCTCAGGCGGCGCCGCCTTCGCCACGCGCGCCGGCGCTGCACGGTGGCGCTTGCCGCTCTTGGCCTCAGACATGCTCAATATCCTCGGCCAGGCCCGCCCACGGGATGAACTCGAGCTCGGTGCGCTCAGCGGACTTGGCGACCAGGAACTGATGGTAGTCGCAGAAGAACCAGCGCGGGCTGTCATCACGCAGGTAACCGAGGCGGATGAGGATGTCGGGGATCGGCTTGGCGCCGCCGACCAGGTTGGCGTAGTCGACCAGGCGGGTGCGGTAGCTGCGCAGGATCATGCGCACCGGCTCCTCCGGCGGCGGGCGCGGCGGCAGCTGCGCGCGCATGAGCACGAACCAGAGGTCGCGCTCGGTGCAATAGGAACGCCAGTGCGCATACTGCGAGGCGTTCTGGCTCGGCACCCTACGCCTGATGGTGACCAGGCGCCCGATGATGCCCTCAGCACCGCCCATGGCCGCCCCCTGGCGCGCCGGGCAGACCGCCCGCGCGCGGCGCGACGAAGCGTGGCTGGGTCCAGCAGGTGCCGCTTGGGCCACGCGCCACCACCCGCACATAGCCTTCGTTGCCGCGGTCGTCCCAGCGCACCTCCTCGCCGGAGAGGCAGGCGGCCTCGAAGCCGCCGCGCACGATGACCGAGGCGGTGATGGGCTCGCGCCCAGCCAGGCCGACCCCGGCGGGGTCCTCGGCCAGGCGCGCCAGGCTGAGGCCCTCTTCGCAGCAGAAGTTGCCGTAGGCGAGGGCGGAGATGACCGCCGCGGGATGCGTGCTGCTGACCTCGCAGGCGACCACTCCGCGCACCCCGTAGACTGGCAGGGCGAGCGACAGCGCCGCGTCCCAGCAGGCCTCGTCGGCGGTGGCAGCGATCGCGAACAGGCGCACGCCGCTGGCGAGGGCGATACGCTCAGGGGCGAAGGCTGCCGCCGGGTTGCGCAGCAGGAGCAGGCCGCCGTGCGCATGCAGCGCCTGCTGCAGGCGCGCGATGGCGCCGCTCGCCGGCTCGCTCGGCTCGCCCTCCGGCAGCGCGACCGGCTCGGCGGCGAGCGCCTGCAGTTCGAGCAGCCGGTCCTGGCAGCGCCACGACAGCACGCTGGTCCACAGCCGGGCGGTGGCGCCGTCCGGGCGGTGGAACAGCAGGCCATCATCGCGGGCATTCGCGGCCAGAGGCTCGAGGGTCACGCGCACCGCCGCACCCTACGCCGCACGCGCGCCGCGGGCAACCGCCGGTCGGGCGAGCCCGCCTGACCAGCTACAGCGGTTTGCGCCGGTAGGCGAGGATGATCTGCTCGGCTTCGGCGGAGAAGTCGAAGAGCTTGTCGAGCTGGGTGACCTTGAACAGCGGCATGATCGAGGCTTTGACCCCGGCCAGCGCCATGCGTCCCTTGCTGCCCTTGACCGCCTTGAGCACCGCCACCAGCTTGCCGATCATCGCCGAGGAGAGGTAGGCGACATCGGCGAGGTCGAGCACCAGGCTCGGACGCATGGCCGCGCGGTTGACCTCGGCGATGAGCGCGTCCGACAGCGCGGTGATCGCCGCCGGTTCGAGCAGGCGGTCCTTGGCCACCTTGGCCAGCACAATGTTATCATAGCGCTGGACGATGAGGAAATCGCAACCCATCGGGTTTCCTTGCCGACCGCTCAGCGCGGCCCGGCGTCCTCGCGCCGGCGTGAGAGCCAGACGCAGGCGCCATTGCGGTAGTAGATCAGCTGTTCAAGCCACTCCTGCATGATGCGAATGCCCCGCCCATGCTCAAGGATCAGGCTCTGCGGCTGGTCGTGATCGGGCACGCTCGCGCTGGTGAAGCCGGTGCCCTGGTCGGCGACGACCAGCGCCCAGCTGTGGTCGTCGTACTGCAGTTCGACCGCGACCGCCAGCGTGGGCTCGCCCTCGTTGCCGTGCAGCATGGCGTTGACCAGGGCCTCGTCGAGGCAGAGGTAGACCCAGTGGCGGTCGCCTTCGGCGACCCAGCCGCGCGAGATCAGCTGCTCGGCCAGCGTCTCGATGATGCCCTGCTTGAGATCGATGCGCGACGGCCAGCGCTGGGCGAACACCGTGCGCGCGAGCGCCGGCGGCTCCCCGGGCAGGATGCGCAGCGCGCTCATCGCGCCCCCTCCACGGCCACTCGCTCGACCACCACCAAGGTCATGTCGTCGTGCGGACGGTGGGGCCCGAGGTGGTCCATGACCTCGGCGACCAGTGCGGCGCACACCGCCGCCGCGCCGGCGTCGGCGTGCCGCGCCACCACCGCGCGCAGGCGCTGGTTGCCCCACATGGCGAAATCCGGCGGCGCCTGCGCCTCGCTGATGCCGTCGGTGCACAGGACCAGCAGGTCGCCGGGCGCGAGCGGCGCGAGGGTGGTGGCGGCATAGTCGGAGTCGCTGAGCATGCCGAGCGGCAGCCCCGAGCTCTCGAGCTCCTCGCCTGTGTGCGCGCGGCGGTGGACCAGGGGCGGCTCATGGCCGGCGGCGACGTAGCTGCAGGAGCCGTCGCCGCCCAGGCGGCACAGCAACATGGTCATGAAGCTCTCGTCATTGAGATCCTGCTCGAGCAGGCGGTTGAGCCGGGTCATGGTGCGCGCGGGCGGGTCGTCCTGCTCGTGGAGCGCGCGCAGGAAGGCGCGCGCGGTGCTCATCATCAACGCGGCGGCGATGCCATGTCCGCTGACGTCGCCCACCACCACGTCGACGCCACCGTCGCCCAGGGTGATGAAATCGTAGTAATCACCCCCGGTCTGGTCGCACGATTGCGCCCAGGCGGCGAGGCGCCAGAGCGCCAGCTGCGGCGGGCGCTCTGGCAGCAGCCCGAGCTGGATCTGGCGCGCCACTTCGAGGTCGCGCTCCATGCGCTGACGGTCGCGATCGCGAGCGATGAGCTGGGCGTTGTCGATCGCCACCGCGGCGCTGCCGGCGAGCGCCGCCAGGACCTGCTCGTCGTAGTCGCTGAAGGGCTCGCCGGTGCGCTTGTTAAGCGCCTGGATCACCCCCACCACGGCGCCGAGGTGGTTGGTCAGAGGCAGACACAGGATGCTGCGCGTGACGTAGCCGCTGCGCCGATCGTTGTCGCGGTTGAAGCGCGCATCGGCGTAGGCGTGCGGGATGTTGATGGTGGTGCCGGTGGCCGCCACCGTGCCGGCGATGCCGCTGCCGAGCGGCAGGCGGATGCGTCCGCCGCCTTGGGCGATGCGCGTCCACAGCTCGGCGCGCTCGTGGTCGACGATAAAGAGGCTGGTGCGGTCGGCGAGCGCGAGTTCGCCGACCGCGTTGACGATGAGGTCGAGCAGGCGGTCGAGGTCGCGCTCCGAGCTCATCGCCTGGGCGATGCCGAGGACGGTCTGCAGGTCCTGGGCCAGCCGGGCGGGATCAGGCGCCATCGCTCATCCCCTGGGAGGTGGCCGGGACGCGGCTGCGCACCGGCGCTGCGCGCGCGCAGCCGGCGCGTGGGCCGCCGGGACGCGGAGTTACGGGGTGAAGGTCGGCTTGACGGGCGGCGGGCTGCCGAAGGTCGGCTGCACCGCGGGTCCAGGCGGCGCCGGATAGCTCGGGGTGGAGCCGAAGGAGCCGGGGGCGGGCGGCAGCGACGACGGCCCGAGGCCGGCGCCGGGGTTGCCGATCGAGGGCGGCGGCGCCGACGGCGAGTTGCCGAAGCCGGGCTGGGCGGGGAAGCTGGGGGTGAGGGGCTGGGGGAGCGATCCCGACGGCGGCGCGATCTTCTCCGCCGGCTTGGTCTTGCCCGGGATCTTGATCTTCTTGCCCAAAACCAGGTTGTTGGGATCCAGCCCGGGGTTGGCCTCGATGATGCGCTTGACCCCCTTGCGGCCACCGAGCTCCTTGACCGCGATGCTTTCCAGGGTGTCGCCGGCCTTGATGGTGTAGTCACCAGTGGCGGTCTCGCCAGGCGCGACCGGGCCCTCGTGCGCGCCAGTGCCGGGCAGGCTCTGCGGCGTCGCCGAGGCGCCTTCGGGCAGGATCAGCTTCTGTCCGACCTTGAGCGACTCGGGGTCGACGCCGGGGTTGAGCTTGACGATGTCCTTCCACCTGGTGGTGGTGCCGAAGTACTTCTTGCTGATCTCGGCCAGGGTTTCGTTCTTGGCCACGATGTGCGTGCGCCCGTCGCCGAGCGGCGCGCTCGGCAGGCCCTCGCCGGGGGCAGGCGGGGCGCCCGGGGGCGGGGTGGTCCCAGCCTCCTTGGCCGGCAGCTTGATGGTCTGCCCGGCGTGCAGTTCCTCCGCCGGGATTTTGTTGAGCTTCTCGAGCTCCTTCCAGCGGTTGGCGTTGCCGAGTTCGCGCTTGGCGATGTTGTAGTAGGAGTCGTTGGCCTTGACCTTGTAGACGTGCTCGCCCGGACCGGGCTCGACGACGGGAGTACCGCCATCCTTGGGGGCAAGCTTGGGGGCGACGTCGATGGCCGGGATGGTGAGCTTCTGCCCGGGCTGGAGCTCGCTGGGATCGACCTTGTTGGCCTCGGCGATCTTCTTCCAGTAGCGCGAGGTGTTGTAATACTTCATGCTGATCTCGCCGAGCGTCTCGTGCGCGGCGACGATGTGCACCTTGGCCTCGCCGAGCGGCAGTGGATCGATGGGCAGCGGCGGCGCGCTCGGCGGCGGCTCCGGCGACACCGGCGGGAAGCCGACCGGCGGACGCTGGCCGGTGAACAACTGCGGCGGGTTGGGCAGCGGCTGAGTCGGGAAGTTCCCCGGCAGCTCGGGCTGCGTCGGCCCCGGCTCGGGCGGGGTCGGCGTCTGCGGAGAATCATTGTTCGCAATCAAGGTGCTGGTGTCGGTGGTCGTGGCGACGCTCTTCTTGTTGTACTTGGGCAGCACGAAGGCGACGGTGACCAGACCGAGACAGGCGACGACGATCGCGCCGGCGATGACCACATCCTTGGACATAGAGAGCTTCCCTGAAGGTAAGACGGGGCCTGCTGAGAGACCGGGTCTGATGTGAGTCGGAGCGAGGCGGGCGCCAGCGATCACGGCGGGGCACCCGGACGGGAACTTCCACGCCCGAGCCCGCGTCAGCGGCCTGGGTTTTATCCCCCCTCCCCTAAAACACAACCGGAGTCCCCGGCGGGTCTTGCCGGAATGCCGGGCAGCCAGCCTGCTGGCCGCAGCTTGCGGCGTGTCGGGAGCCGGTGACAACCCCGGGATGCTGCGACTCCTGCCCCGACTCCTGGCCGATGGGCCCACCCAGATGGCGACCGATGAGGCGCTCCTAGAGACCGCTGGAACCACCTGCCTGCGCCTTTATGGCTGGGTTCCAGCCACGGTG
>JAYVMM010000879.1:0-5814 GCA_043758975.1 Planctomycetota bacterium
ACGGCGGTGGCCTTGACCCGCTCGCCATGCGCGCTGGCGACGAGCTGGACCTTGACCGCCGAGGGCGAGCTCCACAGCAGGCGCACCAGGCCGCCGAAGGGCGGGTAGCCGTAGGCGCGCCGGGTCTCCATCTCGCCGTCGTAGAAGGTCTTGGCGCGATGCTCGATGGCGCAGCGCAGGGCCGGCGCCTCGGTGTCGAAGGCCTGCACCACCACCGTGCCCGGACGCTCGCCGCGTCCGGCGCGCCCGGCGACCTGGGCGATGAGCTGGAAGGTGCGCTCGCCGGCGCGGAAATCCGGCAGCGACAGCCCGCGGTCGGCGCACACGATGCCGACCAGGGTGACGCGGGGGAAGTCGAGCCCCTTGGCGACCATTTGCGTGCCGACCAGGCAGTCGGCGGCGCCGCTGGCGAAGGCGGCGAAGAGCTGGGCATGGCCCTGGCGCCGCGACACGGTGTCGGCGTCGACGCGCAGGATGCGCAGATCGGCGACCTCGGCACCAAGCTGGGCGGCGAGCTGCTCGGTGCCCAGCCCGATGGTGGTGAGGTCGGCCTGGGCGCAGGCCGGACAGGCGCGCGGCATCGGCATGCCGGCGCCGCAGTAGTGGCAGCGCACCTCGTCGGCGGCGCGGTGATAGGTCAGGCTGATGTCGCAGTTCTTGCACATCAGGGTGTCTCCGCAGGCGCGGCAGCTCACCACCGGGCTCCAGCCGCGGCGGTTGAGCAGTACGATCGCCTGCTCGCCGGCGGCGCGCACGCCGCGCAGGCGCTCGACCAGTTCGCGGCTGAGGACGGCGGCGCGACGCTGGGCGCGGCTCTCCTCGCGCATGTCGATGAGCACCGCCGAGGGCAGCTTGCCGCCGAGCGGGCGCTCACGCAGCTGGAGCACGCGGTAGCGCCCGGAGCGCCCATTGTGGATGGTCTCCAGCGACGGGGTCGCCGAACCCAGCACCACCGGCACGCCGAGTTGGCCCGCGTAGACCACCGCGAGATCGCGCGCATGGTAGCGCGGCACGCTCTCCTGCTTGTAGCTGCCCTCGTGCTCCTCGTCGACGATGATCAGGCCGATCGCCGGCAGCGGCGCGAAGAGCGCCGAGCGCGTGCCGAGCACGAGGTCGATCTCGCCGGCGGCGACCCGCCGCCACTGTTCGGCGCGCTCGCCGTCGGTGAAGCCGGAATGCCACACCGCGACGCGGACAATGCGCCGGCGCACGCGCGCCGCCAGCTGGGGGGTGAGCGCGATCTCGGGCAGCAGCAGCAGCACCTGCCGCCCAGCGGCGATGGCGCGCTCGGCCAGCTCGAGGTAGACCAGGGTCTTGCCCGAGCCGGTCACGCCGTAGAGCAGGATGGGCCGGCGTTCGCCGGCGGCTTGCGCCGCGGAGACCGCCTCGACCGCCGCGCGCTGCTCGGCGGTAAGCGCATGCGCCTCGTCGCGCGCCTCCAGGCGGAACTCCTGGATGGCGCGCTCCTCGCGCAGCGCGAGCGCCCCGAGCTTGACCAGGCGGTCGAGGGTCGCGCGCGTGGTGCCGCCCTGGCTGCAGGCCTCGCCGAGCGCGAGCTCGCCGGTGCCGAGTGCTGTAAGGATCAAGCGCTGGCGCTTGGTCAGCTCTCCGGCGAAGCCGGCGACCTTGGCCACGGTGAGCTGGCGCTCGATGCGCGCGCCCTCGCGCACCGGCGAGGGCACCGCGCCGGCGAGGAATTCGCCGAGCGAGCAGCGGTAGTAGCGCGCGCCCCATTGGATCAGTGCCAACAGGTGCGCCGGCACCGCGCCGTCCGCGCGCCGCTCGGCGATGTCGCGCAGGCGCACCGGCGGCGGCGGCACGCGCTGGTGCCGGCAGAGCACGAAGCCGCGCAGGGTGCGCGGTCCGAACGGCACGCTGACGCAGTCGCCGGGGGAGAGCACCGCCGCGAGCTCGGGCGGCACCCGGTAGGTGTAGGCGTCGCGTCCGGGGACGTCGATGGCGACGTCGGCGAGGAGTGGCAGTTCGGCGGGCACGCCCCTGAGGTACGCCGGGGAGACGCCCGAGGCAAGCCCCGCCGCCACCACCCTCAGCCGGCGGGAGACGACGATGGCAGGAGCAGCGCCAGGGCCCACAGCGCCGCGAGCGCGGCGAAGCTCACGCTCAGGGGCACCACGAAGTGGCTGCGGTGGATGGCGCGGCCCCAGCTCCAGGCGGTGGCGAGCGCCACCGCCACGCCGGGTGGGAGAGCTGCGATCGCCACCGCCAGGAGCAGGGCGGGATCCAGCCCGGCGCCGGGCGGCGCGCGTAAGCCCGCGCCAAGGGCGGCGCCAAGCGCCAGGCCGAGGATGGCCAAGGTCGCCAGGCGCGCGCCCAACGGGCCGTCCGCGCGCTGGCGCAGGTTGGCCGCCGCGAGCAGCAGCACCGCCGCCAAGCCGAGCGCACGCCCCAGCACCGGCTGCCCGCCGGCCCCGGTCACGCCGGCGACCGTAAGGCCACTGAGCGCGGCGGTGGTGAGGACCATCAGCGACCAGCCCAGCGCCGCCCAGCGCTCGACCTGGAGCGCGGCCAGCACCACTCCCAGCAGCAGCGGCAGGAAGGCGGCGACGGCGGCGAGATCCCCGACCAGGCGCGGCGCGAAGGCGAGCGGCGCCTCCGCTCCGCCGGACGCCGGCGGGCCCTGGCCGGAGACCAGCGCCTCGGCCATCCCGGGCGGCAACGGCGCCGCCGGCGCTGTGCCGCTCAGGGCGAAGGTCCAGGGATTGCCCAGTTCGACGTAAGCGACCTGGCGCGCATGCCCGGGCCCGGCCTCGAGCGTCAGCTGGCAGAAGCCCGGCAGCTTCTCCTCGGTGAAGAGCGTGGGCTGGAGCGTGAGGCGGGCGGCCCCGGGCGGCAGTTTCCAGGTCAGCACGAAGGAGAGCTTATCCGGCAGCGCCTCGGCGGCGGGTGCGGCTGCACCCGGGCGGAGCAGGTCGGGCAGGTAGCCGCCATAGTCGCCTGCGAGCACGCTACCGTCGGCGCGTACCGCCAGGCGTTCGAGCAGGTAGGGTCCAAGCACTTGCGCCAGGCGGCGCAGTTCGCCGCGGGTGGAGGTGCCCTTGGGATCCAGGCAGGCGATGATGTCCAGCGGGCTGACCGCCAGGGTCAGGCTCACCTCATCGCCCTCGACCACCAGGTCGAGGGTGAGGGTGATGAGGGTGTGCGCCTGCGCCGGACAGGCCAGGCAGAGCCACAGCAGCAACGGGAGGCAGCAGGCGCGCAGGGCGGGCATGGCGAGGCCTCGATGATGGCGAGCGCGCGCCGTCCGCCAGGGCGGTCCGCCGCAGGTCAGGCGAAGGTCCGCCGGCGACGGCGGGACCGCCGGCTAGGCGGGCTTGCGCCCGGGGGCGGGCGGCGGCGGTCCCTGGTCATGGGGCGGCTCTCCGGCGGGCGGCGGGGTCAGACCCTTGGCGGGGGGTGCGGGCACGCTCTCGCCGAGGAAGCCGGGCAGTTTGATGCCGACGTTGCGGGTCAGCTCATGCAGCGGCGGCAGCGCGCCGACCAGGCCTGAGAGGTAGTCGGCGGTGGCGGTCTTGCCCTCGGCGTTGCGCCCGCCATCCCACACCGTGACCTTGTCGATCTTCAGGCTGCTGATCGCCTTGACCTGCTCGGCGATGAGCTGCGGCAGCTGCTCGGTCACCATCAACAGGCTCGCCTGCTCGGTGCTGCCGGCGGCGGCCACCAGCTCCTTGAAGCCCTCGGCCTTCTTGGTCAGCAGCGCCTTGGCGCCGTCGGCCCGCGCTTCGAGCACCGCGCGCACGCCATCGGCCTCGCCGCGCTGAACCAGGCGGATCTTCTCGCCGTCGGCGAAGGCGATGAGCTCGATGCGGCGCTTCTCGGCCTCGGCGGCGAGCTCGACGCGACGCTTGTCCGCCTCGGCGAGCAGCTCGACCTTGCGCTTCTCCGCCTCCGCCATGACCTCGATCCTGCGCTTCTCGATCTCGGCGTGGACGATGGTGGTAGCGGTCTGCGCTGCCTCCTCCTTCTTGGCGCGCTGGCGCTCGGAGAGCTCCTCGGCGACATAGGCCTCGCGCAAGGCGTCGGCGGCCTTGACCTTCTCCGCCGCGGTGCCGATGCGCTGCGCCTCGGCCTCGCGCTCGCGCCGGGAAGCGTTGGAGTTGGCGATCTTGACCGCCGCCTCGTTTTCGCCGTCGACCGCGGCGGCATGCGCGGCGGCGACGCGGATGCGCTTCTCGCGGTCGGCCTCGGCCTTGCCGATGTCGCCGTCGCGCTCCTTCTGCGACACTTTGATCTTGGCATCGTTGATCGCACGCGCCGCCGCATCCTTGCCGAGCGCCTCGATGTAGCCCGATTCGTCGGTGATGTCCTGGACGTTGACGTTGATCAGGCGCAGGCCGACCTTCTTGAGCTCGATCTCCACTCCGTTGGAGATGTTGAGCACCAGCTTGTCGCGGTCGGCGTTGATCTCCTCGATCGGCATGGTGGCGATGACCACGCGCATTTGCCCGAAGATGATGTCCTTGGCCAGCTCCTGGATGGCGCGGTGGTCCATGCCGAGCAAGCGTTCGGCGGCGTTCTCCATCACCCCCGGCTCGGTCGAGATGCCGACGGTGAAGGTCGACGGGGTGTTGACGCGGATGTTCTGCTGCGACAGCGCGCCTGTGAGCTTGATGTCGATGGGGATGGGCGCGAGGTCGAGGTAGGCGTAGTCCTGGAACACCGGCAGGATGAAGGCGGCGCCGCCGTGGTAGCACTTCGCCGCCATGCCGCCCTTAGTCCCGGCGCTGCCGCCGACCTTGCCGAAGACCACCAGGATCTTATCCGAGGAGCAGCGCTGGTAGCGCGACAGCAGCCAAATGATGAAGATCAGCACGACGAAGGAGATCACCAGTGCGGCGATGACGAAATTCATGGCAGGGGCGGCTCCGGAGCGGGATGGGCGGAAGGGGCGGAAGGGGCGGAAGGGGCGGAAGGGGCGGAAGGGGCGGGGCTGCGGTTCAGACCAGCGGATCGACCAGCAGGGTGGTCGCATCCAGCAGGCCCACCACCTTGACCCGGCTGCGGCTGGGCAGGACGGAGTCGGAGGTGGTACAGGCCTGGACCACCGCCAGGCGGCCCTGGACCATGACCTCGACCTGGCCGTTGCCGACCCGGTGGGCGGGGATGGGCAGGTAGACGGTGGCGACGGCGCCGATGGCGTTGTGGTAGTCGAGCGAGCCGCTTTCGCCCAGCGCGGTCAGGCTGCGCATCAGCCACAGGATGAGCGCGAGCAGCGCGGCACCGGCAAGCACGGCGATGGCGATGGCGGCGCTGAGCGGCAGCCCGGCATCGAGGCTGCACACCCCGCCCCAGCCGAAGCCGGTGGCGAAGGCGGTCACCGCGCGCAGCGAGAAGACATGCAGGCCCGAAAGATGGCCGCCCACTGGGCTACCGTCGACATCGCCGGGGGTGAGGTCGTGGTGGCCGCCGAGCAGCATGAGCGCGGTCTGCATCAGCATCACCGCGCTGGCGACCATGGCCACCCCATGGAAGGCCTGCTGCGCCAGCGACATCGCTTGCCACCACTGTTCCACAACCGACCTCCGCGCTGTTCTGGGCAAGCCCTGCTATGTATGCGGCGCGGACAACGGTCCGCGCACATCCAGACGCCACGCTAGTCCCGCGCTCGCACCGGTGCAACGGGCAATGGGCTCCCGCTTTGCGCGTGCCATCCAGCTACGGCCATAAGTCATTGTCAGATTTCGACTAGCATTCCCACCTAGAGCGTGCGCTAGGTCTTGCGGCGCGTCGCGCTTGCGCACCTGCTCGCCGGTGCCGGCGGCAGCAGGCTCAGCGCAGGGCGGTGTGCGGGGCGCC
>JAYVMM010000880.1:0-1571 GCA_043758975.1 Planctomycetota bacterium
GGCTGGGAGAAGGCGCGCGAGGCGATTAGCGCCGGCGACATGCCGCCTGAGGGCAAGCCGCAGCCGAGCTTCGCCGAGCGCGAGCGGCTGGCGGCGTGGATCGATGGCGCGCTCGACGGGCCCGAGGGCTCAGAGCCCAAGGATCCGGGCTGGGTGACCATCCACCGCCTGACCCGCAACGAGTTCAACCGCACCGTCCACGACCTGCTCGGGGTCGACGGCGATCCCGCCGAGGCTTTCCCCGCCGACAGCAGCGGCGGCAGCGGCGGCTTCGACAACAACGCCGATGGGCTGTTCGTCTCGCCCATGCTGCTCGAGCGCCTGCTCGATGCCGCGCTCGCGGTGGTCGAGCATGCCAAGCCCGAGCGCCTGCTCGAGGTCAAGGCCGACAAGGATACGCCCCAGGCCCGGCGCAAGGCGGTCGAGCTCTCGCTCGCCGCCTTCCTCCCGCACGCCTGGCGTCGTCCGGTCAGCAGCGGCGAGGTGCAGGCGCTCGCGCGCATCTACGACCGCTGCGTCAAGCGCAACAACGTCACTCACGAGGACGCCCTCCACCTCGCCTACGCCGCAGCCCTGACCTCGCCCAACTTCATCTTCCGCATCGAGGAGTCGCACCCCGCCAAGGACCCCTGGCAGCTCTCCCCCTTCGAGCTCGCCTCGCGCCTGTCCTACTTCCTGTGGTCGACCATGCCCGACGAGGCGCTGATGGCCTCGGCGCGCGACGGCAAGCTGACGCAGCCCTCAGAGCTGGTGGCCCAGGCCCAGCGCATGCTCAAGGATCCGCGCGCGCGCTTCTTCGTCGCCCAGTTCACCGGGCAATGGCTGGGTACCGCCGAGCTCGGGCAGGGCCGCGGCCCGGACCCCAAGCTCTTCCCCGCCTATGACGACGCTCTGCGCACGGCGATGGTCGAGGAGCCGGTCGCCTTCATGGCCGGACTGCTGGCCGACAACCGCAGCCTGCTCGATCTCATCGATTGCGACTACGTCTACGTCAATGCCACGCTGGCGCGCCACTACGAGATCACGGCGCCCTCCGGCGACGGCTTCCAGAAGGTGCAGGTGCAGGTCGGCGACGGGCGCCGCGGCGGGGTGGTGGCGATGGCCGGGGTGCTCGCGGCTACCTCGCGCCCGTCACGCACCAGCCCGGTGATCCGCGGCAAGTGGATCCTCCAGGATCTGCTCTCAACGCCGCCGCCGCCGCCGCCGCCGATGGTCCCGCCGCTGCCGGAGGCCACCGGCGATCTCGCCAAGCTGACCCTGCGCCAGCGCCTCGAGCGCCACCGCATGGATCCCAACTGCAACGGCTGCCACCAGCGCATCGACCCGCTCGGCTTCGGGCTGGAGAACTTCGACGCCCTCGGGCGCTGGCGCGAGCACGGCGACCAGGGCGAGGCGCTCGACACCGTCGGCACCCTGCCCAGCGGTGAGACCTTCAGCGGCCCGCAGGAGCTCAAGAAGCTGCTGCTCAAGCGCAAGGAGCGCATCATCACCACGGTGTGCGAGCGCATGCTCTCCTATGCCCTCGGGCGCGGCATCGAGCGCTTCGACCGCCCGACCATCCGGCGCATGGT
>JAYVMM010000881.1:0-6539 GCA_043758975.1 Planctomycetota bacterium
CCGCAGGCGAGCGCGCGCTCTTCCTCGCCTTCGGCGCCGCTGCCCGCCAGGTCGGACGCGAGGACCTCGCGCCCACCCCGGCGGAGCTCACCGAGGCGCAGGCGCTCTCACCCGGCCTGGATCCGCGTGCCTGGAGCGTCGACCAGGCGGCGCGCGTGCGCCTGGTCCTGGCCCTGCCTGGGCACGATGCGCCGGCCTGGCTGGCGGCGGTCGACCGCCTGTTCGCCGCCAGCGGCCTGGAAGAGCTGGTCGCGCTCTACCAGGGCCTCGCCCTGCTGCCGCACCCCGCCCTGCTGCGCGCGCGCGCCGCCGAGGGCGTGCGCAACAGCATGCGCGCGGTGTTCGCCGCGGTCGCCCTCGACAACCCCTACCCAGCGGCCTGGCTCGAGGAGCCCGCGTGGAACCAGCTGGTGCTCAAGTGCCTGTTTGTTGACTGCCCGCTGTCGCGCGTGGTCGGCCTCGACCGCCGCGCCAACCCCGCGCTCACCGCCATGCTGCTCGACTACGCGCACGAGCGCTGGGCGGCGAAGCGCAGCATCAGCCCGCTGCTGTGGCGGGCGGTGGGCGGCTGCCTGAACGAGGCCGCCGTGGCCGACCTCGCGCGCGTGCTGGCAGAGGGCGGTGAGGCCGAGCGGGCGGCTGCAGCCCTCGCCCTGGGCGGCAGCACGCGCAGCGACGCGCGCGCCGCGCTCGCCTCCGCGCCTGGCCTCAACGCCGCCGTGCAGGGCGGTCAACTCTCGTGGGCCACCGTCGTACAACCACCGTGATGCGCCGCTCTCCAGGCGCGAAACCGCGTCCAGGGCAACTGGCGCAGGCCCCGCGCAGGCGGGGGGAAGGTCAACCGGGATGAAGATCATCGACCCGCACGTGCACATGAGCGCACGCACCACCGACGATTACGAAGCGATGCGAGATGCCGGCGTGGTCGCGGTCATCGAGCCCGCCTTCTGGATCGGCCAGACGCGCACCACCGTCGGCACCTTCCAGGACTACTTCTCCTCGCTGGTGGGCTGGGAACGCTTCCGCGCCAGCCAGTTCGGCATCCGCCACTACTGCACCATCGGCCTCAACTCCAAGGAGGCCAACAACGACGCCCTCGCCGCCCAGGTCATCGAGCTCCTGCCGCTCTACGCCGGCAAGGACGGGGTGGTGGCGATCGGCGAGATCGGCTTCGATGACATGACCGCGGTGGAGGAGAAGTACTACCGCATCCAGCTCGAGCTCGCCAAGGAGGCCGGCCTGCCGGTGATGATCCACACCCCGCATCGCAACAAGAAGGTGGGCACCAGCCGCTCGATGGACATCGCGCTCGAGCACGGTCTTCCGCCTGGGATGGTGGTGGTCGACCACAACAACGAGGAGACCGTGCAGGAGTGCCTCGAGCGCGGCTTCTGGGCCGCCTTCACCATCTACCCCAAGACCAAGATGGGAAACGAGCGCATGGTCGACGTGGTGCGCCGCTACGGCAAGGAGCGCATCATCGTCGACTCGAGCGCCGACTGGGGGGTGAGCGACCCCCTGGCGGTGCCCAAGACCGCGCGCTTGATGCTCGAGCGCGGCATCCCCGCCGACCACGTCGAGGCGACCTGCTACGGCAACGCCATCCTCGCCTACGGCCAGAGCGGGCGCTTCAACGAATCCGATTGGCTGGCGCCCGCGCCCATCGACCAGCGCCTGCTCTACGAGGGCAACAGCGTGCTGCGCGGGCAGCAGCCCACCGTCGATTCCGCCGAGGGCAAGGCGGCGGGCGGCCTGATCTCCTGAGCGCAGTGGGCGCCGGTCACTGGGCGCGCGGGCTGACCGCCCGCCCACCCGCCCGCGGGCTGGTGAGTCAGTGCTCCGCCCCGCCCGCCGTACCCCCTGGCGAGCGTGGTTGCGGCGCTACAGTAAAGGTCACTCGACCGCCAGCGCGGTCGAGCATACCTCGCCCCCGGGAACCCGCCCATGCGCTTGATCACCTTCGCCCTGGTGCTCGCCTTCGTGCTGAGCGGTTGCGACTCCTATGACAGCGGCCGCCACGGCCCATCGACCGAGGCCCCGGCGCTGGTCAATTGGACCTCCCACCGCGGCAGCGACCGCTATGGCCAATGGGCCGACCTCGCGGTCGGCGGCGTGGTGGTGCACATGCGCTACATCCCGCCCGGCAGCTACACCATGGGCAGCCCCGCCGGCGACAGCCCGTGGCGCTCGGAGGAGGAGACCCAGCACCCGGTGACCATCGGCGCCGGCTTCTGGCTGGCCGACACCGAGACCACCCAGGAGCTATGGACGGCGGTGATGGGCAACAACCCCAGCCAGTTCAAGGGCCCGCAGCTGCCGGTCGACAGCGTGAGCTGGGACAGCGCCCAGCGCTTCATCAACACCCTCAATGCGCGCGTCGCCGGCCTCGCGGTGCGCCTGCCGAGCGAGGCGGAATGGGAATATGCCTGTCGCGCCGGCACGGTCGGGCCCTTCGCGGTCGAGGATGGCGGCAAGGACAAGAGCCGCACCCCGCACCCCGCCACCGACCTCGGCTGGTTCCTCGCCAACGCCGGCGGCCAGTCCCACGCGGTGCGCTCCAAGCAGCCCAACGCCTGGGGCCTCTTCGACATGCACGGCAACGTCCAGGAATGGTGCCAGGACGTGTTCTCCCACTACACCTCGCGTGGCAGCGAGGCCGCGGTGAAGGGCGCCGGCGAGCGCGTCAGCCGCGGCGGCTCCTGGCGCCTGAGCGATGCCGCCGCGCGCAGCGCCGCGCGCCGCAACGTGGCGGGCGACCATAGCGACAACGACCAGGGCCTGCGCCTGGCGGTATCGGCGCCGCCGCCCGGGCAGCAGAAGTAGCCCGCTCAGGCTTCGCGCCGGCGCGCTTGTCAGGCGCCGGCGCTGTGCCTAGCATGCGTTCATGGGCAGCACCCCCCAGGCCGGCGACGATCCCCTGGCCAAGGAGCGCCGCCTGATCGCCGCGCTCTCGGCCTGCGAGCGCGCCATGGTCGCCTTCTCGGCCGGGGTCGACTCGACCTACCTGCTGGCGGTGGCTTTCGAGGTGCTCGGCGAACGCGTGCTGGCGGTGACCGCCGACAGCCCGAGCCTGGCGCGCACCAGCCTCTGCGAAGCCGAGGACTTCTGCCGCGCCCACGGCATCAGCCACCGGGTGCTCAAGACCGACGAATTCGAGCGCGACGAGTACCTCGCCAACGATGGCCAGCGCTGCTACCACTGCAAAGCGGCGCTGATGCGCGCGATGCTCGGCCTGGCGCGCGCCACCGACGCGCAGCGCACAGGCACCGCCCTGCTGCTCGGCGCCATCAGCGACGACCTCAAGGACCACCGCCCGGGCATGGCCGCCGCCGCGACAGCCGGCGCGCGCTTCCCGCTCGCCGACGCCGGCTTCACCAAGGAGGATGTGCGCACGCGCGCACGTGCGCGCGGCCTGGCGAGCTGGAACCGCCCGGCCGAGCCCTGCCTCTCCAGCCGGGTGCCCTACGGCGAGCCGGTGACGGTGGCGGGGCTGGCGATGATCGAGGCGGCGGAGCAGCTGCTCAAGGAATACGGCTTCGCCCACTGCCGCGCGCGCCATCACCAGGTCGGCGGCGGGCGCGGCAGGCTGCTCCGCATCGAGGTACCCGAGGGCGACCTCGGGCGCGTGCTGGGCGCACGCGCGCAGCTCCTGCCCGCCCTACGCGCGCTCGGCTACCAGAATGTCACCCTCGACCTCAGCGGCCTGACCAGTGGCGGCTTCAACACCCTGCTCGCTCCCGCTGAGACCACCCGGGCGGAGGCGCCCGCGCCCCTCGTTGCGGCAGCGGCGGCAGCGCCGACGGCACCATCAGCACGATGAACGGCAGGACCCTGTGAGCGACACCCTCAACCTCGACTTCGACCGCCTGCGCCGGCTCGGCTTCCCCGAGGTGGTGTTCGCGGCGAGCAAGACCGTCAACGAGGTGCTCAGCGCCGCCACCCGCCTGGTCGAGGCGCACGGCCAGGTGCTGGTGACGCGCGCCAGCCCGGAGGCGCTCAGCGCGCTGCAGTCGGCGCTGCCGCGCGGGCGCGCCCACCCGCGCAGCTCGAGCTTCTCCTACGGGGAGCCGCCGGCGCGCTTCGGCCCGGTCGGCGTGCTTTCCGCCGGCACTGGCGACGAGCCGGTGGCCGAGGAGGCGGCGGTCACCCTCGCCGCGCGCGCGGTGCAGGTCGAGCGCTTCCGCGACTGCGGCGTGGCCGGGCTGCACCGCCTGCTCGATTCGCTGGAGGCGATCAGGGGCTGCGTCGCCCTGGTGGTGGTGGCGGGCATGGACGCTGCGCTCGCCTCGGTGGTCGGCGGCCTGGTCGACCTGCCGCTGATCGCCTGCCCGACCTCGGTCGGCTACGGCGCCTGCGAGCACGGGCGCACTGCGCTCAACGCCATGCTGGTCAGCTGCGCGCCTGGCATCGCGGTGGTCAACATCGACAACGGCTTCGGCGCCGGCTACGCCGCTGCGACCATCGCCCGCCGTGTCGCCGGGGTCAGTGCGACGGCGCCGGGGCAGGCAGGGCCGGGGCCGGGGCCGGCGGGCCCAGCGGCGGCGCGCTAGCGCCAGGGGCGCCGCCCAGGAGCGCGGCGAGGTCGTCGAGGTGGAGCTTGCGCGCGATGGTGATCAGCAGCTGGCGCGCCTCCGCGCTTCCCGGCGCCATATTGAGCGCCAGGGCGGCGACGTCGAAGGCCGGCTCGAGCTCGCCGCTGGCGAGGTAGGCGAAGGCGAGCGTCTGCAGCTGGCGCTGGTAGTTGTCCCGCCCGTGCTCGAGATTGATGCTGTCGACCACCGCCGCTCCGCCGAGGATGGCGAAGTCGATCAGCGGCGGGATGGCGTCGGGCAGCTCGCCGCCGCCGCGGCAGCGCGTGCGCAGCACGCCTGCGGCCGCGCGCAGCTCCTGCGGATAGAAGCGCTGCAGCAGGGCGACCGCGCGCACCGGCGCGCCACTGCGCAGGGCGACCTGGGCGCGCACGATGTCGGCGAAGCCCCAGCTGTCGACCGGCAGGCGGGCGACCTCGCGCTCGACCAGCGCGTCGGCGCCGGTGGCGTCGCCGGCCTTGTTCAGCGCCAGGGCACTGAGCACGATGACCATGGCGCGGTCCTCGGGCAGGATGCGGCCGCTGTCGGCGCACTGCAGCGCGCGGGTGGCGGCGGGGTAGAGCCGGGAGAGGTCGCCGCCGTGCTGGGCGTTGCTGACGATGTACTGCGCCCAGCCGATGCCGCAGTCGGGCTGGTGGCGGACGGCGGCGCGGAAGAGCGCCTCGCGGCTGGCGAATTCGGGCAGCCGCACCAATGCCAGCAGGCCGAGGTAGAGCCCGGCGCCGCCGCACAGCAGCATGCTCGGACGGCTGCCGGCGGTCTCCGCGCGCCGGCCCAGCAGCAGCTCGGTGTGCACCACCAGCAGCAGCAGCAGCCACGGCAGCGCCCACAGCAGGTAGTGGTCGGCGCAGGGCGCCAGCTGCGGCACCAGGTTGAGCGCCGGAGCGAGCGCGCCGCCGGCGCCCAGCCAGGCGCAGGCGGAGAGCGCACGCGTACGCCTTGGCATGAGGCTGACCGCCACCAGCGTGAGCACACCGGCCCAGGCGAGCGCCGCGCGCACGCCCTCGACGCTCTCGGGGGCGCTATAATAGATGGTCAGCTGGCTCGGCAGCACCACCTCGGCGAGATAGCGGAGGAGGATCTGCCCGTCGACCGCGAGCGCGCCCAGGCGCGATCCGGCGAGGAAGCTGCGATCGAGGTCGCTGCGCAGATAGAGCAGCTGGACCGCGACGTAGACCGCCACCAGCAGCGCCGGCGGCGCCAGGCGCAGCAGGCGCCGCCGCCACGGCGCGACGCCGAGCGCGATCTCGCAGGCGGTGAGCAGCAGCGGCAGGCACACCGCGTGCGGCTTGGCCAGGAGCGCGCACGCGCCGAGCGCCCAGGCCGCCGCCGCCGCGCGCCAGCTGCCGCCCTGCACCGCCGCGGCATAACGTTCGACGCACCACAGGCACAGCGCGAGGGCGACCAGGTTCTTGCGCTCGGCCAGCCACAGCACCGATTCGCCGCCGAGCGGATGCAAGATGTAGAGCAGGGCCACCGCCGCGGCGGGCCCCGGGCGCACGCCCAGGCGCAGCGCCAGGGCGTGGACGGCGCACCCGCCGAGGGCGAACCACAGGATCTGCTGGAGGTGGGCGAACCACCAGTGCTCGCCGGCAATCGCGAGATCGGCCCACACGGTGAGCTGGCTCACCGGCGCATAGTCGCTCATCGCCATGGTGGTCCACATCGCCGCCAGCCCACGCCAGCCGCCGCCGGCGAGCGCGCTGTTGCCGTAGTAGCCGACATCGTCCAGGCCGATCAGCGGGTAGCCGAGCGCGCCGCTGTAGAGCAGCAGCGCGAGAGCCACGATCAGGGTGCGGGTGAACCATAGCGGCCACGCCGCCGGATCATGCAGCGCGATACGCATGCGCCCTCCCCGCTGGGAGGCCGATTGTGCGCACGCAGCGCCCGAATGCCACCCCCGCGGTGCTGTGGCGCCGCGCACAGCGCGGAGCGCGAAGCGCGAAGCGC
>JAYVMM010000882.1:0-2681 GCA_043758975.1 Planctomycetota bacterium
GGCGGGATGTCGTAGGTGCCGTCGGGCTTGGGATGGATGCGCAGGATCTTGCCGCGGAAGTCCATGCTGTTGGAGGCGGTGGCGCGCGCATCGCGGCCCTCGTTGCGCGGATCGAGGGGCGAGAAGCCGTCGGACTCGAAGGGCGTGGTGTTGTCGCCGCAGGAGATGTAGAGGTCGCCCTTGCAGAAGCTCAGGCAGCCGCCGCAGTGGCCCACGATGGTGCGGCAGTTGTGGTTGACCAGGAGGACCTTCTCGGAAGTGAGATCGAGCTTGTCGCCGGTGACGGTGAAGCGCGAAAGGTGCTGCTCGGGGGTCTCGCCGGGGGCGGCGCGCAGCACGTAGAGCCAGTGGTTGGTGTCGAAGCCAGGGTCCAGGGTCAGGCCGATGAGGCCGTCCTCGGTATTGCCCTTCTCTCCGTTCTCGATCGCGTAGGTGTCAAGCTTGGCCGCGAGCACGGTTTCGCGCGTGGTCGGCTTGTAGATCTTCACCGAGCCGAACTTTTCGCAGTAGAAGATCCGGCCATCGCTGGCGATCGACATCTCCATGGGATTGGCGCAGTCGCGCGTCAGCACGGTGATCTCGAAGCGGCTCTCCGGCGGCTGCTGGGTGTCCCAGTCAGCGAGCGCCGCATCCGCCGCGCACACCGGACGCCCGACGGCGGTCAGGGCGAGCAGCGCGACCAGGGCGACCAGGGGAAAGAGCATGGCGTCACCCCGCCACGCAGACGCGGCGGTTGTGCGCGGGTTGCAGACGACGGGGTACGAGACGGTCATGAGGCTTCCTTGGCTCTGAGACGGCGAGGCCGGGCGAAACAGGTGCGAGCGCGACCGGGCAGGGCCGGACGACAGCGGGCGAGGGACGGTGGAGTTGGTGCGGATCACAGGGCAATACCGGTAGCGGCGCCCAGCGTTGCGCCGCGTCCGCCTGCGCTCATTTGCGCTTCTGGGAGAACAGCCACGGCAATAGCTCTGGGCTGGCGAAAGCGGTCGACCAGGAATCATGGCCAACCCCTGGCAGCTCGCTGTACTTGGGGTTGCCGCCCGCGGCCTTGAGCGCCTCGACCATCGAGCGCGAACGCACGGTCTTGACGGTCTCGTCGGCGCCGCCGTGGAAGACCCAGATCGGCAGCCCGGCGAGCAACGCAGCCTTGGAATTGTCGGCGCCACCGCAGATCGGCACCGCGGCGGCGAACCACTCCGGCTTGCGCGTTATGATGTCCCAGGTGCCGAAGCCGCCCATCGACAGGCCCATGACGTAGATGCGCTTGGGGTCGATGGGCAGCGATTTCATCAGGGTGGGCACCAGCTCGAGCACTAGCGACATCGGCACGCTGGGATCCTTGGGCGTCTGGTGCGGCTTGGGATCGCCCCAGTCGACCTCGACCCATTTCCTCTCGTTCGGGCACTGCGGGAAGACCACCACCGCGGGGAATTTGGTGCGGTTCTGCGCATCGAGGAACATCGCGGAGCCGTGGGTGAGTTGGCGCTGGTTGTCATTGCCGCGTTCGCCGGCGCCGTGCAGCACCAGCACCAGAGGCACCGGCGCGGCGCCCTGCGGAGACAGAATGCAGTAGGGCAGGCTGCCCTGGGTGCCGGTGAAGACCTTGGGCACAAAGCCCTCGGCGGCCGTGACGGCGGTGCTGGCGGCGAGGACGAGGGCGACGGACAGGGCCAGCAGGCGCATGGACGGCTCCAGGAGGTGGATGCGGACGGGCGAGCGGAGGTAGAGTGCGCGGAGCATGCGGAGCATGCGCTGCGGAAGGGGACTCAGCCTTGTTTTATCGCCCTGATTGCAAGCGCCTGGCGCAGCTCGGCGTGCAGCGTGGTCCACTACCCCGCCAGCGAAGCGCTTCCACGGCCCCCGCGCGCGGCGACAGCGCCGGCAAGACCCCGCGCGCAAAGTCGCCGGCTCTAATGCGTTGCGATTCACCGCCCGCTCAGGGGCTGGCGGCGGCGTGCGTGCGGATGAACTCCACCACCGGGGTGGGATCGTCCAGACCGTGCGGATGGTGGCCAACACCGGGCTTGTGGATGACCTCGATGGTGCCGCCCAGCTTGCGGTAGCGCTCCGCGAGCAGGAGAGTGTTCTCTGCCGGTGGCACCACCGTATCGGCATCGCCAATGACGTGGATGAGCGCCACCCCGGCTTTGGCGAGCGGCGGCAGAAGGTCGATGGGATTTCCGGTGAAGGCCAAGGCCTCGGCCTCGCTGGCGAAGCCGTAGAGCTTCTGCAGCCCAGCCCAGTCCCCGGCGCTACCGCTGCCTGCACCCTTGCCGCCCGGCCAGCTCTTGAAGTCGCACACCGGCGCATCGCCGTAGATCACTGCTACGCGCGCGGGATCGCGCGCCGCCCAGCGGTAGGCATAAAGCCCGCCGCGGCTGATGGCGATCAGCGCCGCCTTGTGCGCGAGGCCCTTGGCCACCACGAGGTCGTAGAAGGCGTCGCAGTGGGCGAGCGCCGCTGGGCAGCCGAAGGTGTTGCCGACCACGATGTGCGCATGGTGGAAGCCATGCGCCAGCAGCGCCGGCGCCGCGCAGCGCACGGTGAAGGCGTCGGGGAACTCCATGCACCATGACCACGGTCGGCCCGGCGCCGCATGCGCCGGCTCGACCACCCAGGCGGTGCAGCCGTCGCAGGTGAAGGTGTGGCGCGTACAGCCGTTCCATTGGTCGAGCTTCTCG
>JAYVMM010000883.1:0-3889 GCA_043758975.1 Planctomycetota bacterium
GGGTCGTCCAGGCTCGGTCCGCCGGCATAGACCTGGATGCCGTGCAGCAGCTGGGGCGCCACGCTCTGGCGCGTGAGCAGTTCGGCGGTGCCCGCCGCCACCGGATCGCCGCCGAGCATGGCGGCGACATTCGACTGCGGATCGAGATCGATGAGCGCGACACGACGTCCACGCGCGACCAGGCGGTGGGCGAGCCCGACCGAGATCGCGGTCTTGCCCACCCCGCCCTTGCGGGCGGCGATGGCGACGATGCGGGGCGCCTGGCTCACGCGCGCAGTCTGGCGGCTTTGCGCGCGAGGTCGAGCGGCGGCGCGCGGCTGACGCCCGCGCCGCCGACGCCGACGCCGCCCACCGCCGCGCTCAGCGCCTGCCCGCGCGGATCAGCGCGCGGCGGCGGCCTTGGCCGCCTTCTTCGCCGGCTGGGCCGCGGCGGCCTTGCCTGCCTTGCCTGCCTTGCCTGCCTTGCCTGCCTTGGCCGGCTTGGCCGCGGCGGCGGGATGACGCAGCGCCGCCTGGGCGGCGGCGAGGCGCGCCACCGGCACGCGGAACGGCGAGCAGCTGACGTAGGTCAGGCCGATCTGGTGGCAGAACTCGATGGTGGTGGGGTCGCCGCCATGCTCGCCGCAAATGCCGAGCTTGATCCCCGGACGCACCGATTGGCCGCCCTTGACTGCGATGCGCATGAGTTCGCCGACCCCGGTCTGGTCGATGGTGGCGAAGGGATTGGCGCGCACGATGCCGAGCTTCTGGTAGGGGGGCAGGAACTTGCCGGAGTCGTCACGGCTCATGCCCAAGGTGGTCTGGGTGAGGTCGTTGGTGCCGAAGGAGAAGAACTCCGCCTCCAGCCCGATCTCGTGCGCGGTGATGGCGGCGCGCGGGATCTCGATCATGGTGCCGACCAGATAGGGCAGCTTGGTCTTGGCCTTGGCGAACTCCTCGGCGAACACCCGGTTGACGATCTCGAGCTGGAGCTTGAGTTCGGCGACGTAGCCGACCAGGGGGATCATCACCTCGGGCAGCACCTTCTTGCCGGTCTTGCGCGCCACCGCCAGGGCGCCGCGCACGATGGCGCGCGCCTGCATCTCGGTGATCTCGGGGTAGACGATGCCGAGGCGGCAGCCGCGGTGGCCGAGCATGGGGTTGAACTCGTGCAGGCTGTGGCCGAGCGCCTCGATGCGCTCGTAGGGCACCCCGAGCTTCTTGGCCAAGCCCTCGGTCTGCGGCCCGGCCTGGGGCAGGAACTCGTGCAGCGGCGGATCGAGCAGACGGATGGTGACCGGGCGCCCGGCCATGGTCTCGAACAGGCCCTCGAAGTCCTTCTGCTGCATCGGCAGCAGAGCGGCGATGGCGCCGGTGAAGTGCTCGATCGCCTGGGCGTAGTGGCCCTTGAGCTCCGCGAGCTTCTGGGCGTCGTCCTTGGCCTCGGCGGCTTCGGCGCGGTACTTGGCGTAGTCCTCGGCGAAGAGGATCATCTCGCGCACCGAGTCGATGCGGTCGCCCTCGAAGAACATGTGCTCGGTGCGGCACAGGCCGATGCCCTCGGCGCCGAAGGCGATGGCGTTGGCGGCCTGGTCGGGCTGGTCGGCGTTGGTGCGCAGGCCGAGGGTGCGGTAGCGGTCGGCGAGCTTCATGACGAAGTCATAGGCCTGGAACAGCGCGCTGTCCTGCGGCTTCATGGTCTTGCCGATCAGCACCTGCTTGAGCTCGCTGTCCGAGGTCTTGACCTTGCGCCCGTAGACCCGCCCGGTGGTGCCGTTGATGGCGATAAAGTCGCCCTCGCGCAGGGTGCGCCCGTTGCACATGAGCAGGCCGCCCGCGTAGTCGATACTGATCTCGCCGGCGCCGGCGACGCACACCTTGCCCATTTGCCGCGCCACCAGCGCGGCATGCGAGGACACCCCGCCGCGCGCGGTGAGGATGCCTTCCGCGGCGATCATGCCGCGCAGATCCTCGGGGCTGGTTTCGATGCGGCAGAGCACCGCCTTCTGCCCGGCGGCGGCGAGCTCCTCCGCCTTGCGTGCGGTAAGGGCGATGATGCCCGAGGCGGCGCCGGGGCCGGCGGGCAGGCCGGTGGTGAGCAGGCTGTCGGCGCCCGCCGCCTTCTCGTCGGCGCCGTCGAAGATCGGCGCCAGCAGCTGATCGAGCGCCTGCGGATCGCCGGAGCGCACCGCGTGCTCGGGGGTCATGAGCTTGGCCTTGACCATGTCATGGGCGATGCGCACGTAGGCCTGCGCCGTGCGCTTGCCATGCCGCGTCTGCAGCATGTAGAGCTTCTTCTCCTCGATGGTGAACTCGAAGTCCTGGACGTCGCCGAACTCCTTCTCGAGCTTGGCACGCACCTTGAGCAGCTGGGTGTAGACGTCGGAAAACACCTTGTCGTGTGCCATGTCGGTGATCTTCAAGGGCGTGCGGATGCCGGCCACCACGTCCTCGCCCTGGGCGTTGGCGAGGTACTCGCCGTAGAACTCGTTGGTGCCGTTGGCGGGGTTGCGGGTGAAGGCCACCCCGGTACCCGACGTCTCGCCCATGTTGCCGAACACCATCGCCTGGACGTTGACCGCGGTGCCCCACTCGTGCGGGATCTTGTACTTGTCGCGGTAGATGATCGCGCGCTCGTTCATCCAGCTGCCGAACACCGCGCCGATGGCGCCCTTGAGCTGGTCGAAGGGGTTCTGCGGGAACTCCTTGCCGGTGCGGCTCTTGATCAGGGCGCGGTAGCGCGCGATGAGCTCCTTGAGGTCGCCCTCGTCGAGCGCCGTGTCCTCATGCTTGTGCCGGCTCTCCTTGAGCTCCTCCATCACCTGGTCGAAGGGCTCGGGCTCGTTCTCGTGGCGCTTCTGCACGCCCATCACCACGTCGCCGTACATTTGCACGAAGCGGCGGTAGGAGTCGTAGGCGAAGCGCCCGTTGCCGGTCTTGGCCTTGAGCCCCTCGACGGTGCGGTCGTTGAGGCCAAGGTTCAGGATGGTGTCCATCATGCCCGGCATCGAGTCGCGCGCGCCCGAGCGCACCGAGACCAGCAGCGGGTTGGCGGCGTCGCCGAAGGCCTTGCCGGTGGCCGCTTCGAGCTTGGCCACCGCGGCGGGCACGCCCTTCTCGAACAGCCCGGCGGGGTAGGTGCGGCGGTTGGCGTAGTAGTGGTTGCACACCTCGGTGGTGATGGTGTAGCCATCGGGCACCGCGAAGCCGCGCCGGCTCATCTCGGCGAGGTTGGCGCCCTTGCCGCCGAGCAGCGCCTTGAGCGAGGCGTCGCCATCGGACTTGCCGCCGCCGAAGTGGTAGATGTACTTGGCGGACTTGGGCGACGGGGCGGTGGCCTTGGCCATGGCTGATCCTTGCGTAGCAGGTGCGGTGCGGTGCGGGCAGGTGGCGGGCCCGCACAGGGGGCGACGGGGTCGCCGGCGCGGCGACCGGGTCGGGTGGGGCGAAGACGGTACGCCGCTTTCGGAAGCGGTCAACGCGCGCTGCCCGGTGCCCCGCCGGCCTCCTCGGCCAGCCAGCGCGCCGCCTGCGCCAGGGCCTCGTCCCGGCTGGCCAGGCGTCCGGCGAGCTGCTCGTCCTCCAGCCGCCGCAGCAGCCGCCCGAGGGCGGGGCCGGGTCTCCCGCCGAGGGCGAGGAGGTCGCCAGCGCGCAGCCACGCCCGCCAGGCTCCCGCCGCGGCCTCCTCCGCGAGCGCGCGGTGCAGATGTGCCGCCGCCGCCCCCGCCGCCGGGTCGCTGCGCAGCAGCTGCACCAATTCGCCGGCCGCAGCCTGCAGCAGCACCCGCCAGGCGGCGGCGCTGGCGGCGGGCCCGGCGCCGGCGCGCCGGCGGGTGCTGCTGCAGGCTGCGGCCGGCGAATTGGTGCAGCTGCTGCGCAGCGACCCGGCGGCGGGGGCGGCGGCGGCACA
>JAYVMM010000884.1:0-4466 GCA_043758975.1 Planctomycetota bacterium
GTGGCGACGCCAGTGGCGTCGCCGGCGGGGAATGGGCCGGCGCCCAACGACGACAAGCTCAAGCTCATGGCACAGGAGCTCGAGGCGACGCGCAACACCCTCAAGAGCGCGCACCAGGACGTCGAAAAGAGCCTGAATGCCATCGCCGAGGAGGTCGCCAAGGGCAGGCTGCTGGCCGCCGAGATCGCCCTGCGGGCGGTGCCGGCGAGCGGCGACGACCTGGTGGCGCGCAAGAAGCAGGTGCAGGACCAGCTCGATGCCGCGTGGAAGGACAAGGGCATCGCCATCACCGCCGATCTCGATCGCGCCGACAAGGCGATGGAGAACAAGAACCTCATCGAGGTCGGGCAGATCCTCCACGAAATCAACGCGCTGGGACGCGAAATCGACCATTTCGCCGACCTCGTCGAGCGCAAGATCACGCTCAACAACCAGTTCAAGGCTGCCAGCCTCGCCGCCAGCGCCGGCAAGCCGCCGGTAACCCCCTCACCGGTCACCGCACCGGCGGTGGGCGACGCCGCCAACCATGGCGCCGTCAGTCTGCTGCTGCTGGATGCCTCGCCAGGCGCATCGGTGACGGTCCCGCCCGGCAACCCCAATATCCCCTTCTTCCTGCCCCAGCTGCTGCCCACCACCCAGATCGCCGGCGAGGCCCGCATCGCGTGGTCGGCCTACGACCGTGGCGACCAGCGCGAGGCCATCCGCCTGGCCCTGCCGGCCACCACCTCGACCCACAACGGGCTGCTTCTGCTGCTCTGCGACGGCTACGGCCTGAGCTCTGGGCGCGAGCTGCGCATCGAGCGCCTGAATGGCGAGCGCGTGCTGGCCACCCAGACGGTCAAACTCAGCGGCAAGGACTGGGAGCTGGTCACGCTGCCGCTCGCGGGCGAAGCGGGCAGGATCCTGCGCCTGAGCGTGCCCATCACGCCGATCTTGGAGGGCGGCCAGAAGCAGGGCGAGCACATCACCCTCGCGCGCGCCGCCTTCAGCGTCGGCGGGATGCCCGCCTTCGCCGACCTCGAGGTCGTCCCCGGCACCCTCTGCCGCTTCCTCATCCAGCGCCTGGTGCAGCTGGGCGCCTCGCAAAAGGACGGCTTCTTCCGCGACATGGAGCTGAGCAACCTCCACCTCGGCGGCCATCTCGACCCCAAGTCATTCCGCCTCGCCGTGCCGGGCATGTGGAACGCGCGCAAGGCCGACAGCGCCAAGCTGCTGCGCCGCCTGAGCGACAGCCTGGAGCGCGCCACCAGCACTCCGCTCAGTGCGGTGGAAGCGGAGACCCATGTCATCCCTTATCCCAACACCGGCTCGCTGAAGAACGCCTTCGATTCCGCCTCCGATCACAGCACCCAACTCCTCTTCCTGGTGCTGCCCGGTGACGAGCTGCCGAAGACCGCCGTCGGCGACCTCGCGCGTCTGTGCGCCGACCTGGTCCAGCGCAGCACCATTCCCGTGCTGATCATCTCGCCCACCCCGGGCACACCGGTGAGCGCCAGCCTGCGCGATGCCTGGGCCGGCTATATGCGCCAGCTCTTCGAGCTCCAGCCCGGCCTGCCCTCGCTCGATCTCAGTGCGGTGGCGCGCTTCTACCAGCTCAACCACCTGACCCGCGCCGGTGGGCTGGACACCTTCGACCTCCAGCTCGACGGCCTGGAGGCCGGCATCCACGATCTCGCCAGCCGCATCCTCAACCACCTCAACTCGCGCCCCAACCGGCCGCTGCCCAAGCGCTGAGGCGCTCACGCGCGCTGATCGCCAGGCGCCGGGCGCTAATCGCCGAGCGCGCGGCGCTTGTCGATCAGGGCCTGCACCACGCTGGGGTCGGCGAGGGTGGAGATGTCGCCGAGGTTGTCGGTCTCCTGCGCCGCGATCTTGCGCAGGATGCGGCGCATGATCTTGCCGCTGCGCGTCTTGGGCAGCGACGGGGTGATCAGGATTTTGTCCGGGGTGGCGATCGGGCCGATGTGGTGGCGCACTTCATTGCGCAGCGCCTGGAGCAGTTCAGGGCTCTCGAGCTCGCCCGCCTTGAGGGTGACGTAGGCGAAGATGCCGGTGCCCTTGATCTCGTGCGGATAGCCGGTGACTGCCGCCTCGGCGACCGCCTGATGGGCGACCAGCGCGCTCTCGACCTCGGCGGTGCCCATGCGGTGGCCGCTGACGTTGATGACGTCGTCGACCCGCCCGGTGATCCAGTAATAGCCGTCGGCGTCGCGCCGGCAACCATCGCCGGTGAAGTAGTAGCCGGGGAAGGGCTTGAAGTAGGTCTCGAGGTAGCGCTGGTGGTCGCCGTAGATGGTGCGCGCGATACCCGGCCAGCCGCGCTTGAAGGCGAGCACCCCGGCGACGTCGTTCCCTAAGATCTCCTTGCCCTTGTCGTCGAGCACCGCCGGCTCGACCCCGAAGAAGGGCAGCGTCGCCGAGCCGGGCTTCAGCGCGATGGCGCCCGGCAGCGGGGTGATCATGTGGCCGCCGGTCTCGGTCTGCCAGAAGGTATCGACGATGGCGCAGCGGCCTTCGCCGACCACCTCGTAGTACCAGCGCCACGCCTCGGGGTTGATCGGCTCGCCGACGCTGCCGAGCACGCGCAGGCTGGAGCGGTCGTATTTCTTCACCAGCGCGTCGCCGTCGCGCATGATGGCGCGAATCGCGGTCGGTGCGGTGTAGAACTGGGTGATGCGGTGGCGCTCGACCATGTCCCAATAGCGCCCGCTGTCGGGGAAGGTGGGGATGCCCTCGAACATGAAGGTGGTGCCGCCGTTGGCCAAGGGCCCATAGACCACGTAGCTATGCCCGGTGACCCAGCCGACGTCGGCCATGCAGGCGAAGAGGTCGCCGTCGCGGAGGTCGAAGACGTACTTCTGCGTCATCAGCGCGAACAGCAGGTAGCCGGCAGTGGTGTGCGCGATGCCCTTGGGCTTGCCGGTCGAACCGCTGGTGTAGAGCAGGAAGAGGATGTCCTCGCTGTCCACCGGCACTGCCGGGCAGTAGGGGCGGCGGCTCGCCACCATCTCATGCCACCACACGTCGCGCCCGGGCTTCATCGTCACCGCACCGCCGGTGCGGCGGTAGACGATCACGGTGTGGACACCCGGGCAGTGCGCGAGGGCGGCGTCGGCGGTGCCCTTCAACGGCACCGTCTTCTTGCCGCGCAGGCCCTCGTCGGCGGTGATCAGCACCCGGCAATCGGCGTCGAGGATGCGGTCGCGCAGCGATTCAGCGCTGAAGCCGCCGAACACCACGCTGTGCGGCGCGCCCAGGCGGGCGCAGGCGAGCATGGCGACGGCGGCCTCGGGGATCATCGGCATGTAGATCGCCACGCGATCGCCCTTGCGCACGCCGCGGCCCTTGAGCACGTTGGCCATGCGGCAGACTTCGCGGTGCAGCTCGCGGTAGGTCAGCCGGCGCACATCGCCCGGGCTGTCGCCTTCCCACAGGATCGCCAGCTGGTCGCCGCGGGTGGCGAGGTGGCGGTCGAGGCAGTTCTCGCTGACGTTGAGCTGGCCGCCGGCGAACCAGGCATGGTAGCCGTCGGTGAAATCGACCTCCTGGACGCGATCGAAGGGCCGCTTCCAGTGCAGCAGGGTGCGCGCCATCTCGCCCCAGAAGCCATCGGGATCGCGCAGCGAACGCTGGTAGGCCGCCTGGTAGTCGGCCAGGCTGGCGAAGTGGGCGCCCTGGCGCACCCGCTCGATGACCGGGTAGAGCGCCTTGAGTGCGTGGCTGGCATCGTCGGGCATGGTCGCTCCTGGGCAGGGGCAGTGATAGCCGGGCGCGGGCGGGCGCTCAAGCGCGAGGGCCAGGGGGCGGCTATCCATGCACCAGCCGGCGACGCCGGCGCCAGTCCATGGCATTCGCGACCCTGCGGCCTAGGACGGGGCGATGAGCTCCCCCTCCTGCCCCGACGTCCCCGGCGCGGTGCGCCCGGTGATCGACCGCAACCGCTGTGAGGCCAAGGCGGCCTGCGTCGCGGTATGCCCCTATCAGGTCTTCGCCATCGCCCCGCTCACCCCCGCGCAGCGCGCCGGGCTGAGCCTGAAGGGGCGCATCAAGGCCTTCTTCCACGGCTCCCGCCAGGCGGTGGCGGTGCGCGCCGAGGACTGCCACGGCTGTGGGCGCTGCGTGCCGGCCTGCCCGGAAGGTGCCATCAGCCTCGAGCGCCTGCCCGCGGGCCCACTGGGCTGAGCCCGATGGTTGCCGGCGGCACGCGCTGCCGTCATGCTTACATCTCGACCCACCCCCCACCCGTTCCGCCCGCGAGGTCCCATGTCCTTCTGCCGCCGTGCTTCCCTAGCCGCCCTCCCCATCCTGCTGCTCGGCGCCCTCGGTGCTGCCGCCGCCGCCGCCGAAGGCGGACACCAGATCCAGCACGTTGTCCTGCTCAAGTGGAAGGACGGCACCACCCCGGCGCAGGAGGCCGAGGTCGGCGCCAAGCTGATGGCGCTGAAGGACAAGATCCCTGGAGTGGT
>JAYVMM010000885.1:0-3082 GCA_043758975.1 Planctomycetota bacterium
CGGGCTTGATTCTGGCCGCCCGGGTGCCCTCCATTCCCGGGCCCATTCCAACCCATATTAAGCGCGCGCCGCTGTGCATTCACAGCCCGCGCCACAGCCCGCGCCACACCCCGCGCCAGGTCGCGGGCTCGGCCCCGCGCCCGCTCGCCGCCGCCAGCAGGGCGATAGCGAGGTGGAGCAGGGTTACGGGGTTGCGCCCGCCGTGGCGGCGCGCCAGGCGGAGCAGGAAGGCGGCCTTGGCCTCGCCGCGGGAGTGTGCATCGGCGCGGTCGGCGCCATCGCGGCGGTGGATGGCGCGCAGTGCGGCGGCGAAGCGCATGGCGCCCGCGCCGCCCACCCGCGGCGCCAGGCGGAGGAAGAAGTCGAGGTCCTCGCCGAGGGCGTAGCCGCGCAGGCGCGCGTCGAAGCCGGTGCGCAGGGCAACGGTACGGCGTACCGCAAAACAGCAGCCGAAGAGCGCGGTGGCGGCGCGGTCGCGCCGCGCGGCGCACTGGCGGCGCGGATCGTGGAAGACCCCAAGCTGAAGCGCGCGGTGCAGGCGGCGCGCGCTGCGCGCGCGCACTTCCACCACCGGCCCCCATGCCTGCTGGGTGGGCTCGCGCTCGGCAAGCGCAAGCAGGGCGAGGGCGAAGTCGCTGCCGAGGTCGGTGTCATCGTCGAGGAAGCACACCACCGGCGCCTGGCAGCTGGCGAGCAGCAGGTTGCGCGCTGCCGGCAGGCCGCTGAGCAGGGGGCGGTGCAGCAGGTGCACCCCGGGCGGGGAGAGGAACGGCGTCGGCGACTGGTCGCAGACCACGATCTCGCAGCTGCCTGCCGGCGCCGCAGCGACCGCGCGCAGCAGGTGCGGCAGGGTGCGCGCCAGGCACTGGTGGCGGCCCTTGCTCGGGATCAGGAAGGCGATGCGCGCGCTCATGCGCTCGTCCCGGCGGCGAGGGCGACCAGGATCTCCTGCGCCAGGCGCGCGCCGATCGCCGCAGGCGCGAAGTCGGACTGCGCGCGCACGCGGTTGCGCGCCCCTTCCGCCAGGCGCAGCGCGGCGTCGCCCATGAGCTCGTCCACACGCGCCGCCAGCGCCGGCGCATCGCCGGCGGCGGCGAGGTGGCGACGTGGCACCAGCGCGCTGATACCGGGGATGTCGCTGCCGCTCACCGAAAGCCCGGCGGCCATCGCCTCGAGCACCGCGTTCGGGCAGCCTTCGCTGCGCGACGACAGCAGGGCGAGGTCGCTGGCGGCATAGAGCCCGGCGATGTCGTCCACCGCGCCGAGGAAGCGCACGCTGCCGGCGATGCAAAGGTGCGCGCAGAGCGCCTGCAGCTCCGGCCCCCGCCCGTCATCGCGCCCGGCGAGGGCGAGCAGCCCAGGCGGGCCGCCGCGCGCGCGCAGCGCCCACCCCGTAAGCAAGGTGGCATGGTCCTTGGCCGGGCTGAGGTTGGCGACCATGGTTGTAACCAAGGTGCCCTCCGGCGCACCCAGGCGCTCCCGCCACTGCGCGCGCGTGGCTCCGGGCGCGGCGGCGGCACCGCGTTGGGCAGCAGCACGATGCGCGCGGGCGGGCAGCCGCGCGCGCGCAGGTAGGCGCAGGCACCCGGTCCGTTGGCGAGCGTGCGCGGCGCGCGCGCGAGGGCGTGCCGCACCAGCTCGTCGGGGGCATCATTGAGGCCCTCGTCGCGCTGGTTCCACAGCGCGCCGCGCGCGCCGCTGTCCGCGCACGCCAGGGTGCAGGCGAGGTTGGCCGGCGCGGTGTAGGGCAGCAGCAGCTCGGCGGCGAAGGCGCGCACGCACGCCATCGCCGCGCGCCGGCGCGCGTGCGCGCGCCAGGGCAGGCGCGATTCGACCCGCGGCAGCACGCTGCAGGGCAGCTCGAGCGCGTGTGCGAGTGCGGGTACGCGCGTGCCATTGCCCATGCCGAACAGCGCCACCACCGCGCCGTGGGTGCGCGCGAGCTCGCTCGCCATCAGCAGCGCTGCGCGCTCGGCGCCGCCGAGCTCCAGGCTGCCGAGCACCACCGCCAGCCGCCGCCCCTGCAGCATCACAGCGCCACCCCGGGCTGCTGACGCAGCCACTCATCGAGCACCAGCAGCAGCCACAGCGGGCCGGCGCGGCGCGCGCGCACCAGCGCCTGCAGCCCGGCGGGGCTAAACAGCGCGCCCAGCGGCGAGCGTGCGTCAAGCAGGCGTTCAGCGAGCGCCGGGTGGAGCGGCCCGCCGGGCGCGAACCACTGCGCAAGCGGCACCGCGAAGCCGCGCTTGCGCCCGCTCAGCAGCGCCGGCGGATAGCGCCCGCGCAGCGCCTGGCGCAGCACCAGCTTGCCCTGCCAATGTCCGTCGACCACGCCTGCCTGAAGGGTTGGCGGGATGGTGGCGGCGAACTCGGCCAGGCGCACATCGGCGAAGGGGGTGCGCACTTCCAGGCCGTGCATCATCGCGGTGGTGTCGACCTTGGTCAGCAGGTCGCCGGGCAGGTAGACCTGGAGGTCGAGGCTCTGCGCCAGGCTGAGCGGGTGCGCCGGCGCGCCGCCAGCGAGCGCATCGGCGAAGGCCGCCGGGACCTCCTCGGTGGGCGGGCGCAGCTCAGTTCGCCACAGCTGCGCGCGCTCGCGTGCGGTGGTGGCGGCGTGCCGGTGCAGCCAGCCCGGGAGATCGGCGCGCGGCGGCGGGTAGGCGCCCGGCGCGAGCACGCCGGCGAGGCGGCGCAGCGGGCCAGGGCGCAGCCAGGCGAGCCAATCGCGGTGGTGGTCGTAGCCGGCGAAGAGCTCGTCGCCGCCGTCGCCGGAGAGCACCATCGGCACCTGGCGGCGCGCCAGGCGGGCGGCGTACCAGGCGGGCACCGCCGAGCTGTCGCCGAAGGGCTCGCCGAAGTGGCGCACCAGCGCCGGCAGCAGGGCGAGCGCATCCGGGCGCACCTCCTCGTGGTGGTGCTCGGCGCCCCAGCGCGCGGCGGTCGCCGCTGCCGCCGGGCGCTCGTCGAAGGCGGCCTCGGCGAAGCCGATGGTGAAGGTGCGCAAAGGCCGAACCCCGGCGGCGGCCATCGCCGCCACCACCGCCGCCGAATCGAGGCCGCCGGAGAGGAAGGCGCCGAAAGG
>JAYVMM010000886.1:0-3246 GCA_043758975.1 Planctomycetota bacterium
TCAGGCTGTGCCCGGTGTTGTCGTAGGGCTGCAGGGCGGCGCCACTAGTAGTCAGGTTGGAGGCGGCGATCACCGCGCCATTCTGCGAGTAGACGCCGAAGGGCGCCGGCAAGCCGATGCCGCCGACGGACTGCCCGGGCAGCGCGCCGACGCCGTTGAGCACGCCGGGGTACTTCGAGAGGTTGGAGTTGTTGAAGTTCTGCCAGTCGACGCCGATCTCCTCGAGCAGCGAGTTCTCCACCGTGAGGAACTTGACCTTGACGTGGATCTGGGTGCCCTTCTGGTTGCGCAGGGTGCGCAGTAGCTGTTCGATCTGCTTGTGCACATCGCCGGTCTGGGTCACCACCATGGCGCCATTGTAGTCCTGGATCGCCACCCCGTCGGCCTTCCAGCTGTCGGGCGCGACCACCTTCTGGATGATCTCGATGAACTCGTTGATCTCCGGCTTCATTTCCGGCTCGATCGGCGGCAGCAGGCGCGAACCCTGCGCGCCGGGCTCGGGGATCGAGAGGTCGGGACCGGGGAAGCTCTCCATCGCGTGGGTGAGATCGCGGATGTCGTACAGCTTCATGAAGATGTCGCCGCGCAGACCCTGGGCGCTGGAGATGAAGATCGCCTCATCGCGCAGGGTGTAGCTGAGGTTGGTCAGCTTCATGATGAATTCGAGCACGTAGCGCAGCTTCATCGCCTCGACGCGCAGGGTCACCGGCGGCGGCGTCATCGCCACCACCTTGGGGTCGAGCACGATGTTGACGTTGGTGATCTTCTGGAGGAAGGCGAGCACGTCGACCAGGTCATGGTCCTGGAAGTCGAGGGTGACCTCCTGCTCGAGCTGGCTGTTGATCTCCTTGCGCCAGGCCTCGTTCTCCTCCTGCAGGCCCTGCACCGGCGCACTGCGGCGGGCATCGATCTCCGGCCATTCCGGCGAGTAGGTGATGAGCTCGAGCTGGGGCAGCATGGCGGTGCGGATGGACTCGCTGAGCAGCTTGTGCTCCTCGTCCCAGCGGTCGGCGGTCATTTGCCGGGTGTAGACGTGGCGCTCGCGCCGGCAGCGGATGAGCAGGCTGTGCGCACGGTCCTCGGCGCGGTTGATCTTGAGCACCTGCTCGCAGAGCAGGATGGCCTCGTCGTAGTCGCGGCGCTCACGCGCCTTCTGCGCCCGGTTGAGCATGGCGTCGATGCGCTCGCGCTCGATCTGCAGGCTGACGTTGCGCAGCTCGACCTGGCGATCCATCGCCACCTGGTTGCGATCGGCGGCCTCCTGCAGCTCCTTCTTCTCGCGGCGTTCCTTGGCCATCGCGCTCAGGCTGGCGACGCGGCGCTCTTCGGGCTCCTTGCGCGGGTCGGCGTAAGGCAGGCTCTCCAGGCGGGTCTCGGCGAAGGTGAAATTACGCTCGGCCTCGACGAAGTCGCCGCGCTCGAAGGCCTTGTTGCCCTCTTCGATCTTGGCCTCGGCCTCGATCCACAGCTGCTGCTGCTTGGTCGCCAGCTCGTCGGCGGTACTGTCGATGTGCATGGTGCGGGTGTCGCGCCGCACCCCGGCCAGTCCCTGTGCCTGCTCAAGCGCCTTGCGGTACTTCGGGTTACCCGGCTGCCAGTCGACCGCGATGGTGAGGTCGTGGATGGCGTCGTCGAGGCGCGACTGCTCCATCGCCTTCATGCCGCGATCGTAGTAGTAGTCGGCGGCGGCTTCGGCGCCTGAGCGCTCCTGGCCGGCGGGCACCGGGACGGTGCCGGCGGGTGCTGCCGGCTCCTCGCCGAAGGCCAGGCCGCCCAGGGCGAGCATGGCGGCGGTGAGGGTGGTGAGCCGGAAAGTGGCCGGATTGGTCAGGGGACGTGCGCTCACTGTTTCGCCTCCAGTTCTTGGTAGTTGATGATATGAGTCGTCGCCAGCAAGTAGAGCTTGGAGCGCGTCGAATAGCGACCGCGCTGACCGAAGAGGCGACCGAGGAAGGGGATGTGGCCGAGGAAGGGGATCTCCGCCGACATCGTCTGATCGACGTTTTTGGCCCAGCCGCCGACCAGCACGCTGCCATCGTCGGGGATGGTGACGTTGGTCTGCAGCTCCTCGATCAGCACGTTGGGCAGCTCAAGGGGGTAGGGCTTGATGATGATGTTGCCGATCACCCCCCCAGCGCCGCCGTTGGCGCCGACGTTGAAGCCGGTGGGGTAGAAGATCGGCACGAAGAGCTCCTCGACGAAGTCGCTCTCGAGGGTGGCGAGCGCCGGCTTGAACTCCATGGTCACGTACTTGAGGTCCGAGCTGACATAGGGCTTGATGTCGAGGATCGCCCCGGTGTTGAGCACCTGGATCTTGGGGTCGAGCATCGGGCTCAGGCCGTTGCCGCCGCCGGCGCCGACATCGTAGCTGGCGATGTAGGCGAACTGGTTGCCCATGAAGGTGTTCGCGCGCACACCGTTGATGGTGGTCAGGGAAGGGGCGGCGAGGATGGTGCCGCGGTTGGCGCGCTCGACCGCGGTGATGATGGCCGAGGCCTGCACCGCCTTGATGATGGTCGCGCTCAGGCTCAGGCCGGTGCCACTGGTGGACGGGTTGGGCGGCACCGCGCCGGCGGGCAGGTTGTTGGTCAGCGAGCCGTTCTGGTACCACGAGGCGGTGCTGCCGATGAAGCCGTCGGTGAGATTGGGGTTGTTGGCGTACTGCAGGAGACTGGCCGGATTGGTGGTGTTCCACTCGACGCCGATCTCCTCGAGGTAGCCGTCGTCGATGGTCAGCCAGCGCGCGTCGACGCGTACCAGCACGTTCTTGATGTGCGACTGCGCGCGGATGTACTGCGCGATGAGCAGGTGCACGCGCTCGGGCGCGGTCACCATCAGGGTCGAGCCGCGCACCGTGATGCCGTAGGCCGGCTTCATCCAGGTGTCGGGGCTGACCGCCTTCTGGATGTGGTCGACGAGGTCCTCGGGGGTGACCGACGGCATCGACTTGTCGTCTGCCGCGGCCGCCATCTTGAACGGGTTGAGGCCGCCAGCGCCGCCGGCGCCGCCGGCATTGTTGAAGCTGATCACCCGCCCGGGGAAGTCCTTGGGCACGAACAGCAGATCGCTGACGTCGTAGACCGAGAGCACCGCCGCGCCATCCTCCTCGCCGCCGATGTAGATCGCGCCCTTGGACAGCATCCAGTGCGTGTCGATCAGCCGGCACAGCCAGGAGAGCGCATTGTCGAGGCCCATGTTATTGGCCTTCAGCGTCACCGTCTTGTCGCCGGCCGCGGTCACCGCGGG
>JAYVMM010000887.1:0-3621 GCA_043758975.1 Planctomycetota bacterium
AAGCCCTATGCCACCGGAGACGTGGCATTGCTTGGATGGTCAAGGGACCATGCAAAGATAGATCCAAAGGAATATTTCGCCCAGCGCAGCGTATGGTTCGGTAATTCGGCGGTGAACATCTCGCTGTACATGGGCAATCAAGTCGGCTTCCTAGGCGGCATTGTCGCAACGACTGATGTGCCCGGTATCTTGCGTTGGGACTGCGTGACTACGGATTGGTTTCATGCGCCGGCCTATCCGACGCACCTCTACTGGAACCCCTATGACCAGAGCAAGACCATTGCGGTAGCATTGGGGAAATCCACGGATCTCTACGATCTCGTATCCGGTGTCTTCCTTGCCCGTCGCGCATCTAACGGGTACCAGTTGACGCTGGCCGCCGATCAGGCCGCCGTGGTGGTGCAGGTACCTCCAAATTCGATAATCGAGGTGAAGGATGGCCGCCTCGTGGCAAATGGCACCACTATTGATTACCGCACCCAGAGCCTCACGCGTTCAGCTGCAGGTGGCCGGTAACCGCTTCCCACTGCTAGCGGATGGTGCCCGCCGGGGCATCGAGCAGGGTGGCCACCGCCATCGCATTGCCGAAATGCTCGAAATCGCGGAAGCTCCACACCACCTTCTTGTCGCGGGTCAGCTCGATGATCTGCGGATTGCCCGGGCCGGCATGGCAGTTGACCACCATCGTGTTGCCGTTGGGCAGGCGCTCGATCTGAGTCAGCCAGGCGAGGGTGATCCCGGGCAGGTCGTGCTGGCCGACCGCCCACACTTCCTTGCCGGCATGGTCGACCTCGAGCAGGCGGTGGCCGTCGCCGGTGGCGATCAGGGTGTTTCCATCGGCGAGGCGCAGGACGCCGAAGACCTTCGAGCCGACCGCGTACTGCCACACCACGGTGCCGGTGGCATCGTACTCGCGCACCTTGTTGTCGACCTCGTGGGCGACCAGGAAATGGCCATCGCTCAGGCGGCGGGCGTTGCGCGTATCGCGGTGGGCGTCGGGATGGTCGACGGTAAGCGGAGTCTGCGACAGCAGTGCGCCGTCGTGGTCGATGTGAATGACGCGGCAGGAGCCGGACTCGAAGATCCAGGTGCTGCCATCGGCGAGGCGCTCGAAATCGTGCACCTGCACCGCCTTGCCGTCATTGCCGTTCTGCTTGGGAGCATCGTATGACCACACCTCGCGATCGGTGGCGGGGTCGAGCTCGGAGATGCGCCCGGAGATCGGCGCGTAGATGACGTGCCCGTCGGGCAGCAGCGCCACCTCGTGCACCTCTTCGCTGATCGGGTGGCTCCAGCTGATGGTGCCGTCGGGGGCGACGATGGCGACCAGCTTATGGTCGTAGTCGGCGCATATGAAGCGGTGCGGCATGCCGGTGATCGACACCTTGGCGCCATCCGCCGCGCCGCCCGGGAGGGCGGCGGCGAGCAGGGCGCCGGCGGCGAGCGCCAGGCGGACGGGGACGAACAGGCGGCGGGAGCGGTCAGCCATGGTCATTCCTGGGCCGGCGGGAGCGGTCGCTGCGCGGTCGGGGAGGCTCAGCGCACCGCCCCGGGGGCATCGAGCACGAATGCCACCGGGGTGGCGTTGCCGAGGTGCTCGAAGTCACGGTAGCTCCACACCACCTTCTTGTCCTTGTCGACTTCGATCAGCTGCGGATTGCCGGGGCCGGCGTGGCAGTTGACGATGATGGTGTTGCCGTCGGGCAGGCGCTCGACCTGAGCGACGTAGGCGAAGGAGATCCCCGGCAAGTCCTTCTCACCGACCGTCCACACCACTGCACCGGAAGGATCGACCTCGACCACCTTGTGGGCGAAGCCGCAGCCGATCAGGGTATTGCCGTTGGCAAGCCTGACCGCGCTGTAGGCCTCCTTCTCGGTGGCATAGGTCCACACGATCTTGCCCTGGGGATCGACCTCGACCACCTTGCTGTCGGCCGACAGGCAGAGCAGATAGTTGCCGTTGGCAAGCTTGCGCGAGTTGCGCATGTGGTGGTGCGGATCGCCGTTGACGATCGGCAGCGCCAGGACCTTGCTCACCGTGCCCATCTTGTCGATCTCGACCACCCGCTTCGGCCCGGATTCAAAGATCGCCACGCCGCCGTCGGGCAGCGGGTTGATGCCATGGTCCTGGACGTCCTGCTTCTCGTTGCCGTTGCCCTTGGAATCGTAGACCAGGGTCTGCTTGCCGGTCTTGGGATCGGTATCGAAGACCTTGTCACCGCTCGGCGTCCACAGGATGTGCCCGTTGGGGAGCATCCACGCATCATGGGTGCCGCCATCCATGTGGATGCTCCACTCCACCGCCCCGTCTGCGGCGATGATCGCCATGATGTGCTTGTCGTAGTCGGCAGCGAAGAAGCGGTGGCCCTTGCCGGTGATCTCGACTTTCTTGTCCTTGTCGGCATCGGCGGCGGTCAGGCCCGCCGGGACCAGGGCGAGGGCGAACAGGCAAGCGCAGAGAGGACGCATGGAAGGTTCCTTGGTTGGGGGCGGCGGGCCGCTCAGGACATGATCTTAGACATCGGGTCGGCGCCTTCGACGCCGACCAGCTTCTGGTCGAGGCCGTTGTAGAAGTAGCTCAGGCGGTTCTGGTCGAGTCCGAGCTGGCGCAGGATGGTGGCATGAAGGTTCTTGACCTTGAAGGGATCCTCGATGGCGGCGGCGCCGAGCTCGTCGGTCTGCCCGACGGTGACCCCGCCCTTGATGCCGCCGCCGGCCATCCACATGGTGAAGCCGTAGGCGTTATGGTCGCGCCCGGTGCCCTCCTTGTACTCGGCGGTGGGCTGGCGCCCGAATTCCCCGCCCCACACCACCAGGGTCTCGTCGAGCAGGCCGCGCTGCTTGAGGTCCTTGAGCAGGCCGGTGATCGGCTTGTCGGTGTTGCCGGCATGGAACTCGTGATTGCGCTTCATGTCGCTGTGCGCGTCCCAGTTGTCATCATTGTGCGCGCCGCCCGAGTAGAGCTGGATGAAGCGCACGCCGCGCTCGACCAGGCGGCGGGCGAGCAGGCACTTGCTGCCGAAGTCCTGGGTGCGGTCGTTGTCCAGGCCGTAGAGCTCCTTGATGTGGGCAGGCTCCTTGGAGAGGTCGACTGCCTCGGGCGCGTGCTGCTGCATCTTGTAGGCGAGCTCGTAGCTGGCGATGCGCGCCGCGAGGTCGGAGTTGCCCTGGCGGGTGGCGCGATGGTCCTCGTTGAAGGCCTTGAGCTCATCGAGCATCAGGCGCTGCTCGGAGTCGCTGATCCCCTCCGGCACCTTGAGATCGAGGATCGGCACTCCGGTCGGACGCAGCACGGTGCCTTGGTAGGAGGCCGGCATGTAGCCGCTCGACCAGTTCTTGGCGCCGCTGATCGGCCCGCCTTTCTTGTCGAGCATGACCACGAAGCCGGGCAGGTCCTGGTTGACCGAGCCCAGCCCGTAATTGGCCCACGAGCCCAGGCAGGGATGGCCGCTGATGATGCGCCCGCTGTTCATTTGCAGCATGGCCGAGCCGTGGATCGGCGAATCGGCGGTCATCGAGTGGATGAAGGCGATGTCGTCGACGCAGGTCGCGAGGTTGGGGAAGAGTTCGGACACCCACTTGCCGCTCTTGCCGTACTGCTTGAACTTCCATTGCGGCCCG
>JAYVMM010000888.1:0-7759 GCA_043758975.1 Planctomycetota bacterium
CTCGGCGAGCGCGCACACGGTCTGGCCACCGGCATCCTGCTGGCCGAGGACATCGCCGACGCGCCGTTGGCGGTGGAGAACGGCTTCATCGCCATCCCGCCCGGCCCCGGCCTGGGCATCGGCGCCCTGCGCGGCTGAGCCCGCTACTGGCATGGCGGCGCGCAGCTGGCAGCTGATCAGTACGCCCGCACCGGCGCCGCCCTGGCGCTGGTGGCTGCCCGGGGTTGCAGGGGCGCTGGCCTGGCTGGACGCGCGCGGGCTCGGCGAGGGGCGGCGCATCGGCCTCTCCGCCGGCAACCTCCCCGCCTGCGCCGCCCTGCTCCAGGCCGCCCCGCTCGCCGGCCTCACCACCGTGCTGTTCAACCGCCGGCTGAGCCCTGCCGCCCTCGCCGGCCAGCTGCGCGCGAGCGCCTGCGATGCCCTGGTGGTGGGCCCCGGCGCGCCGGGGCCTGCGACCGTGGCGGACACCGTCGACGCACCGCGCGTCCATGCGTTGCCCGAGGAGTTTCCCGCCCAGGCCTCCCACCCGCCGCTCGCCCCGCTCGCCGGCGGCCAGGCGGCGCTGGTGCTTTACAGCAGCGGCACCGGAGGGCCGCCCAAGGCGGTGCGCCTGAGCATGGCGGCGGTGGGCGCGGCGGCGGCGGCGGCGGTCGCGCGCCTGGCGCTGGGCCGGGGCGACCATTGGCTGGGCTGCCTGCCGCTCGACCACATCGGCGGCGCCAGCGTGGTGCTGCGCGCCGGGCTCTGCGGCTACGCACTGACCCTGGTCGAACGTTTCGATGCCCCCACCGTCGACCAGCTGCTCGAGCACGGCATCACCGGCATCAGCGTGGTCCCGACCATGCTCCAGCGCCTGGTCAGCGAGCGCGCCGGGCGGGCCTGGCCGGCGCCGCTGCGCACCCTGCTCACCGGCGGTGCCCCGCTCGCATGCGCGCTGGGGGAGGCCACCGCCCGCCTCGGGTTGACCGCGTGTGAGACCTACGGCCTGACCGAGGCGGCGAGCCAGGTCTGCACCAGCGCCCCGGCGGCGGCGGCCATCGGCAGCTGCGGCGAACCGCTGCCCGGGGTGCGCGTGCGCCTGCGCACCAGCGCCGGCGCGCCGGTCGAGCGCGGCAACGGCGGCCTGATTGAGATCGCCGGCGCGACGCTGTTCGATGGCTACGAGCAGGGCGGGGAGCTGGTGCAGCCTCATCCCGCCGGGGCCTGGTTCGCCACCGGCGACATCGGCATGCTCGATGATGCGGGACGCCTCAGCGTGCAGGGCCGCAGCGACGATATGATCAACAGCGGCGGCGAGAAGATCAACCCGGCCGAGATCGAGGCGGTGCTCGAGGCCTACCCCGGCATCCTCGAGGCCGGGGTCTACGGTGAGCGCGATGCGCAATGGGGCGAGCGCGTGGCTGCGGTGGTGGTCGCGCGCGGTGCCCGACCGAACGCAGCGGCGCTGCAGGCCTGGTGCGCCGAGCGCCTGGGCAGCTTCCGCTGCCCGCGCAGCTGGCGTTTCGCCGAGAGCCTGCCGCGCACCGCCGCGGGCAAGCTGCAGCGCCGACGCCTGGCCGGCTGGCCGCCGCCGGAGGCCGACCCTAGCGATCGCTCGGCTTGAGCGCGATCTTGAGCAGGAAGGTCTCGCGCGAATCGGAGAAGACGGTGAACTCGCAGGCGATGTTGCGGGTGTCGGGCGGATTGTGCACCGCGCTCGGCACCCCGCCCATCACCACCGTGGGGGTCGAGATGTCGAAGTGCAGACCGCGCCTGATGAAGGCGCGCTTGGCCGTGCCGGCGACCTTGTTGGCGGTCTCGCCCACCCCGTCGCAGGCCATCTCGGGGGTGACCGCTTGCGGCTGCTCGCCGAGGAAGCGCCCGACCAGGCGCTTGGCCATCTCCATCGGGAAGCTCACCGCACAGCTCCCGGTCATGCCATGGGAGAGGCCGAGCATCCCGGTCACTTTCGCCGTGCATCAGCGGATCGTTCTTGACGAAGACGCGCTGGCGCTCCGGTGTCGCCCCGCCATCGAGGACAGGCGCTCGCGGGTGGCGGCGACGAAAGGGTTGAGTAGCTGCACATCGATGGTCTTGGCCATGGGGTAGGTGTACCACCAATCTCCACCACGAGCCACGCACCAACCCCCGCCCAGGCGCGGGCTGGTCCGGGAGCGGACCGTAAAGACGGTGGATATTTTGCCCAGGGAGGCATAGTAAGCGCGGTCGTCGCGTGCCGCGACGGACGTTCGGTGGGGCCTGCCAGGAGCGAGGATAAGCGTGAACACCGTACTCCTGCTCGAGGAAAATGGGGTTCATACCGTCTCGTTCCACCGCGACGAGCAGGGTCTGGCCCATGTCGACCTGGTGCGCTCCTTCTTCGCCAGCGACTTCCTCAAGAGCACCAGCGGCCTGCGCCGCCTGGTCATCGATCTCAGCGGGGTGGCGACCCTGGACTCCGCCAGCCTCGGCCCCCTGGTGCAGAAGCTGCGCGAGATCCAGGAGCTCAAGGGCCAGCTCGCCCTGGCCGGGGTCGATTCCCCGGCCCTGCGCGAGATCTTCGCCCTCACCCGCTTCGACAAGGTCTTCGCCATCTACCGTACGCGCGCCGAGGCGATCGCGGCGGTGAAGATTCCCTGAAAGCCCCGACGCAGGGCACCGGCGGTTTTCGGTTGCAGACCCTGGCGTCGCCATAGAGTCTGCACCCCCGATTCTACGCAAGGGACCCTATGGCCGTCCGCATCCGTCTTTCCCGTTTTGGCCGCGTGCACCGGCCGTACTACCGCATCGTCGCCATCGATGGCCGCTGCCATCGCGAGGGCAAGGCGAACGAGATCCTCGGGTCGTACGATTCGCTGCTCAAGGACAAGAACCTCCAGGTCGACCTCGTGGCGGTCGAATCGTGGGTCAATCGCGGCGCGCAGATCAGCATCGGGCTGCGCAACCTGCTCAAGTTCCACGGCTATCAGGTGCCGGTCGCCAAGCGCACCGCCGCCGCCCCGGCCAAGCCGGCGGCCAAGGCCAAGGCCAAGCCGACGGCCAAGGGCACCTTCCGCGCCGCGACCCGCCGCTCACTGCGCAAGCATGCCGCCAAGCTCAAGGGCGTGCGCAAGGCCGTGCTGGCGACCGAACTGGCGGCCAAGGCTGCCGCCGCGCCTGCCGCCGCCGCACCCGCCGCAGAAGCACCCAAGACCTGAGCCGGTAGGTCCTGGCTCTCGCCGAGGCAGGCCGGGTTTCCCCCGGCCTGCCTCGTTTCGTCAGGGCGCACCCCATGGACCCCCTCTACCGGCCCCGCACCCTGCTCGCCCTGGCCACCACCGTGCTGCTGTGGGGTTCGGCCTTCCCGGTGGTGCGCGTGCTGCTGCGCGGGTCCGGACCGGGGGCGGAGCCGGTGTTCCCGCCCGCCGAACTCGCCCTCGCGCGCTACCTCATCGCCGCCCTCGCGCTTGGCGCCGTCGCCCTGGTGGTGCGCCCGCCCCGCCCGCGCGTGAGCGATCTGCCGCGCCTGTGCGCGGTGGCTGCGCTCGGGATCTGCCTGTACAACCTCGCGGTCAACGACGGCAGCCGCAGCGTGCCCGCCGGCCCGGGCAGCTTCATCGTCAACACCGCCCCGCTGTTCTCCGCCCTCTTCGCGGTGTGCGTGCTGGGCGAGCGCGTGCGCATGGCGGGCTGGCTGGGCATGCTCACCTGCCTGGGCGGCATTGGCCTGATCGCCGCCGGCGAGGCCCAGGGGCTGCGGCTGTCGCGCGGGGTGCTGGAGATGGCAGGAGCGGCGTTGCTGTGGTCGGCCTACACGGTGCTGCAGAAACCGCTGCTGCCCCGCTATGGTGCGCTCGGCCTGGTGTGCTATGTCGCATGGATCGGAACCCTGATGCTCTCGCCCTGCCTGGTCAGCACCCTGGACTGCGTGCGCGCGGCGCCGCCGCGCGACCTCGCCCTGCTCGCCTACCTCGCCCTCGGGCCCTCGGCGATCGCCTTCACCACCTGGTCCTATGCGGTGGCGCAGGCGCCGGTGAGCCGGGTGATGCCCTTCCTCTACGCAGTGCCCCTGGTCGCCCTGGCGCTCGGCTGGAGCGTCCTCAATGAGCGTCCGTCGGCGCTCTCGCTCGGCGGCTGCGCGCTGATCATCGGCGGCCTGGTCGCGATCAACCGCTGGGGCGCGCCGGTGGCCTCGCCAGCAGTCGCGCTGCCGGTGGAAGCGGGCGGAGCGGTGGGACGATGAACCGCCAGCATGTCGCCATCGAGCATCTCGAGGTGCCGCTCGGCGAGCTCATTCAGGGGCCACCGGAGGCGATCGACCACCATCTCCGCCCGTGGATCGCCCGCCACTGCCGCATCAGCGAAGCGGCGGTGCTCGGCTACCGCATCGAGCGCCGCAGCCTGGACGCCCGGCGCAAGCCCGACCTGCGCTTCGTCTACCACCTCGACGCTGAGGTGCAGGAGGACAGCCCGGTGCACGAGGGCCCGGGCATCCGCGTGGCTACCAGTCCGCCCGACCGCGACCAGGGCCTCTACCAGCTGCGCCTGCAGGAGGGCGTGCCGCGCCGGCCGCTCATCGTCGGCGCCGGCCCGGCCGGCCAGCTCGCCGCCTATCTGCTCGCGCTGCACGGCTGCCGCCCGCTGGTCATCGACCGCGGGCGCGACGCCGACCAGCGCACCCTCGACCTCGCATCCTTCCACGCCACCCGCCGGCTCGACCCCGAGAGCAACTACCTGTTCGGCGAGGGCGGCGCGGGCACCTACTCCGACGGCAAGCTCTACACCCGGGTGAAGGACCGGCGCATGCGCTTCCTGCTCGAGGCCTTCGTCGCCGCGCGCGCGCCGCGCCACATCCTCTACCGTCACCACCCCCACATCGGCTCCGACCTGCTGCCGCACATGTGCAAGCGCCTGCGCCAGCAGATCGTCGCCTGGGGCGGCGCCTTCCGCTGGCAGGCCGCGGTGCGCGACGTGATCGAGCGCGACGGACGCTGCGTCGGGGTCGAGCTGGAGGACGGCGAGCGCCTGGAGGCGCCGTTGGTCCTGATCGCGCCCGGCCACAGTGCGCGCGCGCTGATCACCCGCCTGCTCGCGCGCGGCATCGCGCACAAGGCCAAGGGCTTCCAGATCGGCTGCCGGATCGAGCATGCGCAGGAGCTGATCGACCTCGGCCAGTACGGCTGCCGTCCCGGGCACGACCTGCCGCGCCACCTCCTCGGCGCCGCCGAATACAACCTGGTCAGCCGCCCGCCTCCCCACCTCCAGGCCGAGCACGTCACCACCTTCTGCATGTGCCCGGGCGGCGAGATCATCGCCGCGACCAGCGATCCCGGCCAGCTCTCGACCAACGGCATGAGCCGCTATGCGCGCGCCTCGCGCTTCGCCAACGCCGGGCTGATCGTCAACCAGGAGGTCGCGCGCGCGGGCTCGGGCGAAGAGGGCTTCGAGCTGATCGCCGAGATGGAGCGCCGCGCCTTCGCCGCCGGCGGTGGGGATTACAGCTGCCCGGCGCAGTCGGCGCGCGCCTTCGTGCGCGGCGAGGCCGGCCCCGCGGTCGCCGCCTCGAGCTACCGCCTGGGGGTGCGCCCCGGGCGCATCGACACCATCCTGCCGCCGCGCACGGTGGCGGCGATCCGCGCCGCGCTGGTGCATTTCGAGCGCGTCATCCCCGGCTTCCTCAGCCACGGCTCCCTGGTCGGGGTGGAGACGCGGATCTCCAGCCCGGTGCGCTTTGAGCGCGATCCCGCCACCCTCGCCAGCTCGCTGCCCGGGCTCTACCTCGCCGGCGAGGGCGCCGGCTACGCCGGCGGCATCATCTCCGCCGGCCTCGACGGCCTGCGCCTGGCCGAGACCATCCTCACCGGCACTCCGGCGCTGCGCGAACGCTGATGGCGTTGGAACAGCCGCCCCTACAATTACTCTAGCGATACCATGACCGCCTTGACCCTCCCCTCCCTCCTGCCGACCTTGCGCGCCGTGATCATCGCCGTCATCCTTGCCGCCACCGCCGTCGGCGCGCGGGCCGAGGAGGGCGGCATCGGCCCGGGTGCGCCCAAGCCCTATCCGCTTGAGAACTGCGTGGTCTCCAACGACAAGATCGACCCGCAGGTGCCGCCGCTGATCTACAACGGCCAGGAGTACCGCTTCTGCTGCCGCGGCTGCATCAAGAAGTTCAACCGCGAGCCCGACAAATACGCCGCCCGGCTGCTCGCAACCACCAACCGCAAATAGCGCGCAGCGCGCCGGAGCGCGCGCGGTCCAGCTGGCGGCGCTAGCCGCTCAGCGAGTCGTAGATCACCACCTTGCTCCAGAAGCTGGCGCAGTTCTGCCGGAAGCGATCGTGGATGTCGACACGCTGGTAGTACTCCTGCCCCGCCGCGTCGTCGAATTGCACCACCAGGGCATAGGAGTAGCCGCGCTCGATGACCGGGCGGTCGGTAGGCGCCGGCACACCGATGTGCGCATTGCGCACGGTGGTGATGGTGGTGAGCGAGTTCAGGCCCTCCTTGAAGGCGGCGAGCTGCAGCTTGGTCAGGTCGGGCTTGAGCCAGAAGTAGACGGCATGGACGAACATCGATGCTCCGGGGTCGCAGGGTGCTGGGGACGGTGGAGAAGGCTGGATCGGTGGCAGGGGCGGCGCGTTGACGGGTGGCGGGTGGCGGTCGGGACCCAGGTTATTTCTTCGCCGGCGGATTGAAATGCACCCAGTTCAGGTTGAACAGGCCACCGGCATTCTGGTCGTGCTTGAAGAGCAGGACCAGGGTGTGGCTGCCGCCCGGATCGCTGAGCGCCGCTTCGATGTCGGACCACTTCTGCCAGCCCCCGGTCGCCGCCACGGTGGCGCTGCCGATCAGCGGGCCCGTAGGAAAGTCGGCGTGCACCTCGATGCGCCCGCCCGCCCCGGCCGAGGCGACGCGGAAGGTCGCCTTGGGCGAGCCTTCGAGGTTGAAGTCCTTGAAGCTGATCCAGTCCCCGCTGTTGATGAAACCGAGGTCCTGCCCGCCGCCCTCGTCGGCGCACTCCTCCGCCTTGACCCCGCCCTGGTGGCCGGTGTGGTCGGTGGCGCGCAGGTAGCGTGAGCGCAGCACCACGCTGGCGGCGGCAGACTGCGGCGGGATGGCCTTGCCGAGCTTGGTCGCGCCCTTGTCGGTGTAGGTGGCGGTGATGATGTAGACGCCCTTGTCGTCCTTGGCCGGCTTGGGCATCAGGGTGATGGTGCCGGCGGCGGCATGCACGCGCCCGGCCTCGTCGCTGAGCGAGAGCACCCAGCCGACCATGTCGGCGAGCTGGGCCTTGGTGAACTGGGGGTGGGCGGCCATCGCCATGATGCCCCACACTCCGCTGCCGCCGTCCTGGACCTTCTGGACCAAGCGATCCTGCGCGCCAGCGTCGCCTTTGTACTTCTGGGCGATGGCGTAGAACGCCGGGCCGACCGACTGCGCTTGCAGGGTGTGGCAGGCGATGCAGTCGGAATGGGTGACCAGGTTGCGCCCGGCCTCATGGCCGTTGGCCGCCATCATTTGGCTCTCCATCCCGACCGCGGCGCCGGGCGCGGCGGTCGCGCCCGCGCCGGCGCCACCGCTCTCGTAGCTGGCACTGACGGTGATGGCCGAACCGGGGATGGTGCCATCGGCGCTGCTGCCGTCCTCGTCGTCGGTGACGGTGACCTTGAAGGCGATCGGCTCGCCCCAGGCGAAGAAGCCGCCCGCCTTGGGCGCGTCGATGGTGATGCGGGGCACCGCATTGCCGACCTGGATCGGGATCACCGTGGTGCCGCTCTTGCCGCCGCGGTCGGTGACCG
>JAYVMM010000889.1:0-7399 GCA_043758975.1 Planctomycetota bacterium
GCACAGGCGTTTGCGTTACCCACCGGGGGGTACAGGGTTTGCTGTGGTACAGCCGAGAAAGGCTTGCTATAAGCCTCTCCAGCATGCGTCGCATCGCGATCATCAGCGACATCCACAGCAACATGCCGGCCCTCAATGCGGTGCTGGCCGATATCGCCCAGCAGAAGGTCGATGTGACCTACTGCCTCGGAGACGTCGTCGGCTACGGCCCCGAGCCGGTCGAGGCGATGCGCAAGGTGCTCGACGTGTGCGAGGAAGGCAAGGTCATCGCGGGCAACCACGACCATGCCGCCATCCACGAGCCGATCGGCTTCAACGCCGAGGCGCGCAGCGCGGCGCTGTGGACCAACAAGATGATCCGCGCCGGCATCATGTCATGGTTCGGCAAGCGCCGCCGCTACAAGTGGCTGCGCGACCTGCCGACCTCGTTCACCGAGGGCGACGTGCTCTACGTGCACGCCAGCCCGCGCAACCACCTCGAGGAGTATATCCTCGAGGAGCACACCCAGGGCCGCACCTTCCTCGGCGAGGACCCCAAGCAGCTGCTGGAGGAGAACTTCGCCCTGGTGCAGCACACCTGCTTCATCGGCCACACCCACCGCCCGGGGGTGGTCACCGGCGACGACTTCGCTTGGCACAGCCTCAAGGGCCTGAACTACCGCTGGACCATCGACGCGCGCAAGACCATCATCAATGTCGGCAGCGTCGGGCAACCGCGCGATGCCGATCCGCGCTCCTGCTACGTCATCTTCGATGGCGCCTCGGTGGAATGGCGCCGGGTGGCCTACGACGTCGAACGCACGCGCAAGCTGATCCTCGCCGTCCCCCAGCTCGGTCAGCACCTCGCCGACCGCCTGCTGGTCGGGCGCTGAGCCGCTGTTTCCGCACCGCACCGCCTGCAGCAGCAGCGCCAGGGCAGGGGGGCAGACACCGCCGGCGTCGCTCCAGGCGAACGCCGGCAAGGGACTTGCAACCTGAAGTCGGTCGATATCATGCTCCTCCCCCGTCCCTCTCCACCCCGTTTCAGCCCGCAGGCCACGCCATGCCCAAGATGAAGAGCCACAAAGCCTCCAAGCGCCGTCTGCGCCTCACGCCCACGGGCAAGGTGCTGCGCACCCAATGCGGGGTGCGCCATCTCCTGACCCACCGCTCGCCGAAGCGGCTGCGCAAACTGCACAAGAAGACCACCACCACGACGGCCGGCTACACCCGTCGTGCGCGCTACGCGCTGCTCAAGGGCCAGCCCTGAGACCTGTCCGCGGCGCACTGCCCGCGGCGTGAACGTTTTCCCCAAGTAGGCCCTCGGGCCTCTCCGTCATCCGCTCGCGGAGACGGACTGTCGCGAAAGGATATCCCATGCGCGCCACCAACGGTGCTGCCCGCCACCATGCCGTCAAACGCCTGAAGAAGCGCGCCCGCGGCTTCTACAGCGGTCGGCACAAGATGTACCACGTGATCTGCGAGGCGGTGATGCGCGCCGAGCGCACCGCCTACGTCGGTCGCAAGCTCAAGAAGCGCGATTTCCGCCGCATGTGGATCACCCGCATCAGCATCGCGTGCCGCGCCCTGGGCGAGAACGGCCTGCCCTACAGCCGGCTCATCGCCGGTCTGCAGAAGGCCGATATCCGCCTCGATCGCAAGCAGCTCAGCGAGCTCGCCATCCACCAGCCGGCGGCCTTCGCCGACGTGGTGGCCAAGGCCAAGGCCGCGCTCGCGCTCGCGCGTCCTGCTCCCGCCGCCTCCTGAACCTAACCGGCTAACCGGCCCACGGTACCCCCAGGCGCGGCGCTCCTTGCCGGGCGCCGCGCCTGCGCACGCACCTTCAGCCGGCCTGCCCGCTCACTCGGCGAGCAGGCGCTTGAGCCGGCGCTGGCATTCGCCGTTGACGAAGGGCTGGGCGAACATGCGCGCCCCGAGCTCGGAGTCGATGACGCCGTGGCGGGCCAGGCGTAAATCGCGGATGGCGAGCACTGCGGCTGGCGAGTACTCGCCCATGTCGCGCGCCAGCGCTTCGATGTCGGCATGGTCGCGCGCCAGGCGGTCGATCAGCCCGTGCGCGAGCGCCTGCTCGGCGTCGAGCACCTCGCCTTTGAGGAAGAGGTCGGAGCTGAAGGTCTCCGACACCCGGCAGGCGAGCCGGCGCAGGCCGCCCATGCAAGGCACCAGCGCCCAGGCCAGGCCGGGCAGCCCGAGTTTGAGGTTGGGCCGCCCGACCAGCACGTCGCAGCCGAGTGCCAGCTCCAGGCCGGCGCCCAGGGCGTAGCCCGAGAGCGCGGCGATAGTGACTCCGGGCCAGCGCTCGAGCGCGCGCAGCACGGCATGGCCGAGCAGGCTGTAGTTTGAGGCACGCTGGGCGTCGCTGCGTGCGAGTTCGCTGATGTCGGCGCCGACCGAGAAGGCCTCGCTCTCGCCCTCGAGGATCAGCGGCAGCTCGGAATGGTGGTGGTCGTCGAGCAGGGCGGCCAGGCTGCGCAGGGTGCCGCTGTCGATGGCGTTGTAGCGTTCTGGCCGGCTCAGGCGCAGGCGCAGGAAGTGCTGGCCGCGGTCGATCCTGACCAGGTTGAGGCTGACGGTAGTCATACGCTCCTCCGGCGATCCCCTGCCTCCGTGCGTGGATCGGGCTTGTCTCTTATTTGGTACCCCAGAAGTGCGCGGCGGTCAAATTCCCGTCCTCCCGCCACCCCTGACGGGCGCCGGAGGGGGCCTGGGCGAGCGCCGCGTCCAGCCCGTTGCGCAGCTGCTGCCCGGCTCTAACGTGTTGCCCATACATGAGCTGGTTCGATCGCTTCTACAGCTTGTTCAGTGTCGACCTGGGCATCGATTTGGGCACCGCCAACACCCTGGTGGCGGTGCAGGGCAAGGGCGTAGTGATCTCCGAGCCCAGCGTGGTGGCCGTCAAGAAGGGCACCAAGATCGTGTGGGACGACGGCAACGCGGTGGGCGAGCAGGCCAAGATCATGCTCGGCAAGAACCCCGGCAACATCGAGGTGGTGCGCCCGATGAAGGATGGGGTGATCGCCGACTTCGAGCTCACCGAGGCGATGCTGCGCTACTTCAACCGCCGCGCGCATGGGCGCCGCGGGCCGTTCCGCCCCCGCCTGGTCATCGCGGTGCCGTCGGGGATCAACGAGGTGGAGAAGCGCGCGGTCACCAACAGCGCGATGAACGCCGGCGCCCGCCAGGTCTTCCTCATCCCCGAGCCGATGGCGGCGGCGATCGGCGCCGGGCTGCCCTTCGCCGATCCGGTCGGCTCGATGATCGTCGATATCGGCGGCGGCACCACCGAAGTGGCGGTGATCTCGCTCGCCGGCATCGTCGCCTCGGAGTCGGTGCGCGTCGCCGGCGACGAGCTGTCGATGGCGATCGTCAAGTACCTCAAGACCGAGTACAACGTGGTGATCGGCGAGAACACCGCCGAGCAGGTCAAGCATCAGATCGGCTGCGCGATGTCGCCGGCGGAGGAGACCCGCATGTCGATCCGCGGGCGCGACATGCGCACCGGCATGCCGCGCGCCATCGAGGTCACCGCGCACGAGATCCACGAGGCCTTCAAGCCGCAGCTGATGGCGATCGTCAATTCCGTGAAGATGGTGCTCGAGCGCACCCAGCCCGAGCTCGCCGCCGACCTCATGGACCGCGGCATTTGCATGGCTGGCGGCACCAGCCTGCTCAAGGGCCTGCCCGAGCTGCTGTCGCGCGAGACCGGTCTGCCGGTGCGCCTCGCCCAGGACCCCCTGACCTGCGTGGCGCGCGGCTGCGCCGCCCTGCTCGACGATCTTGATGCGATCAAGCAGATCCTCGAACTCGGCACCAATTCCTGATCGCGCGCTGGAGCCGGCGGGCCGCCACCCCGCCAGTGTCCACCGCCCACGGGCGGCGGGCGCGGGCCCAGCGCTGGAGCGCCCATGCCGCTGAGCGATGACACCGTCCGCGCCCTGGTCGAGGCCCGCCTCGGCGACCCCTTCGCCGTGCTCGGGCTGCACCCCGAGTCGGGCGGGCTCGCGGCGCGGGTGTGGCTGCGCGGCGCCACCCAGGTGGCACTGGTGGCGCGCGCGGGTGGCGCTCGCACCAAGCTTACGCCGCGCGTACCCGGGCTGTTCGAGGGCGCGGTACCAGGCGCCACCCCGTTCCCCTACCTGCTCGAGGTGGGTTTCGAGGGCGAAACCGGGGTGCGCCAGCTGCGCGACCCCTACTCATTCTGGCCGCAGCTGGCCGACTTCGACCTCGACCTCTTCCGCGCCGGCCATCACCTCCACCTCGGCGAGGTGCTCGGCGCGCATGCGCTCACCGTCGACGGCGCCGCGGGGGTGCGTTTTGCGGTGTGGGCGCCCAACGCCACCCGCGTCTCGGTGGTGGGCGACTGGAACCTCTTCGACGGGCGCTGGCATCCGATGCGCCGCCGCGACCCCGCCGGGGTGTGGGAACTGTTCATCCCCGGGCTGATCCCGGGCCAGCTCTACAAGTACGAGATCCGCACCCGCAGCGGCGAGCTGCGCATCAAGGCCGACCCCTTCGCGCGCGCGTGCGAGAAGCCGCCCGCCACCGCCAGCGTGGTGGCGAGCGCGCGCCCCTACCCCTGGGGCGACGGCGGCTGGTTGGCCGGGCGCGCGACGCGCGACCACCTCGCGCGCCCGATGGCGATCTACGAGTGCCATCTCGGCAGCTGGCTGCGCGGACCCGAGCCGGGGCCGACCTGGCCCGCCTACGAAGAGCTCGCCACCCGCCTGATCGCCCATTGCCGCGATTTCGCCTTCACCCACCTCGAGCTGCTGCCGGTCGCCCAGCACCCCTACGAGGGGTCGTGGGGCTACCAGGTCACCGGGCAGTACGCGCCCAACAGCCGGCACGGCGCCCCGCAGGACTTCAAGCGCTTCGTCGACCTGCTGCACCAGGCCGGCATCGCGGTGATCGTCGATTTCGTGCCCGGGCACTTCCCCAAGGACGACTTCGCCCTCGCGCGCTTCGACGGCGAGCCGTGCTTCGAATACGCCGATCCGCGCGAGGGCGAGCACAAGGGCTGGGGCACCTGCGTGTTCAATTTCCGCCGCCCGGAGGTGCGCAACTACCTGATCGCCGCCGCCCTGCACTGGCTGCGCGAATTCCACATCGACGCCCTGCGCGTCGACGCGGTGTCGTCGATGCTCTACCGCAACTACGACCGCCAGGAGGGCGGGTGGGTGCCCAACGCCGAAGGCGGCATCGCCAATCTCGAGGCGGTGAGCTTCCTGCAGGAGCTCACCAGCACGGTGCACCGCGAGCACCCCGGTGTGCTGATGATCGCCGAGGAGAGCACTGCCTGGCAAGGGGTGACCGCGCCGACCGCGCTCCAGGGCCTCGGCTTCGACCTCAAGTGGAACATGGGCTGGATGCACGACACCCTGCGCTACCTCGCCCAGGACCCGCTGATGCGCCCGGGTTGCCAGGAATGGATCACCTTCCACCAGTGGTATGCCTATGACGACCGCTGGGTGCTGCCACTGTCGCACGACGAGGTGGTGCACGGCAAGAAGTCGCTGCTCGACAAGATGGCCGGCGACTTCTGGCAGCGCGTCGCCCAGCTGCGCCTGCTCTACGGCTACCAGGTCGCGGTGCCCGGGCGCCCGCTGCTCTTCCAGGGCGCCGAGTTCGGACAGGGCCGCGAGTGGGCGTGGGATCGCCAGGTCGACTGGGGCGAGGGCGAGGAGCCGCTGCGCCGCGGGCTGAGCGAATTCCTGCGCGCCGCCCTGCGCCTCTACGCCGCCGAGCCGGCGCTGCATGCGCGCGACGACCATCGCGACGGCTTCCAGTGGGTCGACTGCGAGAACCGCCAGGAGTCGGTGCTCGCCTTCCTGCGCAAGGCGCCGGGGGCGAGCGACGTGCTGATCGCCTGCAACTTCACCCCGCAGCCGCGCCACCGCTACGCCCTCGGCGTGCCGCAGGCGGGACGCTGGACGCTGCTGCTCGACAGCGACCACCCGCGCTTCGGCGGCAGCGGGGTGGTCAATCAGCCAGCGCTCACCGCTGCGGCGCACGCGCACGGCGTGTTCCCCGCCACCCTCGAGCTCGACCTGCCGCCGCTGGGGCTGGTCATGCTGCGCGCGCCCGCGCGGTAGCTCCGCTCTCCACCCCGATCCCTTGACCAGAAGTCCGGTGGCGGTCCCCGGGATGTCAACGGCGTGCGAACGGAAGCGCGGGTCGCGCCTGCATCCGGCATGGGTGGGTGAGCTCACGCAGGGTAGGGCGCGATGGTAATGGATTCCACCAAGGGGGCCCGCCTCGAACAGCGTGCCGGTGGGAGGAGGGTGGCGTAGCGCGGCACCAGGTCGGACTCCACGCAGCGACGCTGTGAAACGTCCTCGGTGCGGAGAACCGCGAGATGCGTGGCGCGGATGCGCACCAGTTCCCATTCCAGCCGGGCAAGTGCGAAGCGCTCACGTATATCATCGGTGTGGCCGACATAGAGCACCGTCCACTGGGGTCCGCGTCGGCATGAGCGAGGATCCATCCCCAGCACTGAGCGTTTCGTCAAGCAGGGTTCGATGGGGCCGTCATGCAGGAGGGCATAGACCGCGCCCGTCGCAGCGAGGGGGGCGCCGATGGGGTGCACGGTGAAGGGATAGGAGCGGCCTGAACATCCCATCAGGCTGATCGCCTCGAGCGTGGCCATCGCTGCTTCCTGGGTGTACAAGCGCGGCGCTGGAACTGGGGAAGTCCAGGGGGATGATGCGGAGTGCGTCATTGGCGAGTTCATGTGTTGAGGGGCGTTCGTGGACCAAGCGCGTGTCCATCGAGTGCTGCATATCCAAGAGGTGATCGGAGGGATTCGCCGAGAGTCGCCATGTCGAATGAGGAGGTATCGGGGGGCTGACTCCCCGCCATGGTGCTTTCTGGACCTACGCCTAGCATAGCATGTGATGTCCCATTATAAAGGGACATTGCAAGATAGGCCGTTCGCATGCGGGAGTGCGCATCCGTGGTCATCCTCCACCCCAGATCAGCGGTGAGATCGCTGAGGGAGTGGGAGGCCTTCCAGCCAACAGGATGCGCTGCCGCCCGTTCCCGCAGCGCGCCAGCCCGCCCGGTGTGCAACGCAACTCCGCGGTCGAGGTTCACTCGAACGCCCTCTTCTGGTAATGAACCGCGCCGAGCGGCCGACGTTCTCCCATCAGGCACTGGTGCCACCCAGCGAGCCGCAGGGGGTCGAGCGATGCGTACCACGCCCGCACCATCCGCGGCTTCCCTGGTGCCTGGTCTGGCGCCGCGGGCGCCGGTGGAGTCGGGGAACCGCCGCGGTCGATCGCTCCGGGTGCCGGCCTGGATCATCATCGCGGCAGTGCATGCGCTGTTCGCGGTGATCCTCGCCGGGGTGGCCTTCATCGCCTTGGAGCCGATCGAGCTTGCTGATATCGGGCCGATCCGT
>JAYVMM010000890.1:0-4088 GCA_043758975.1 Planctomycetota bacterium
CTCGGCGAGCGCCTCGATCACCTCGGCGGGCAGCAGCGGCATGCCGATGCTGTCGCTCTCGACCACGAATAACTTGCCCTTGGGCGAGGTCAGCTGCCAGCCGGAGGAGAGCGGCGCCATGGTCCACTTGAAGCTCAGGGCCTTGAGGATGCTGGTGCGGTTGTCGTGCTGGCTGGTCACCGGCAGGGCTCCGGCAGGGCTCCGGCAGGGCTCCGGTCCGGACCGGGGATGGCGTCCGCCCATCTACCTACCGATGGAGATGGGCGGCGTTGCCGATGGCGCCTCCGGGCTGCGCACGCATCCCGCCCGCAATCCGGGTGCGTCACCCAGTCCATTCCCGCCCCTGCGCCAAGCGAGCTCTGCCATTCAGGGGTGGGCCGCCGCGGGGTCGGACGGCAGCTCGTCCAGCTCGGCGGGGTCCCAGCCGCCGCCGAGGGCCTGGATCAGCTGGACCGCCGCGAGCAGGCGCTGCTGCTTGAGGACGAGCGCCGACTGGCGGTCGCCCAGCGCCACCGTCTGCGCGCTGACCACGCTGGTGTAGGCGACGGTGCCGGCCTTGTACTGGTTGAGGATGAGCTGCTCGGCGTCGTCGGCGGCGCTCACCGCACGCGCCTGCACCGTCGCCTGCTCGGTGAGCACGCGCAAGGCGACCAGCTGGTCCTCGACCTGCTGGAAGGCGGTGAGCACGGTCTGGCGGTAGGTGGCGACGCTCTGGTCGTAGCCGGCACGCGCCTGCGCCACCTGGGCGTCGCGCAGCCCGCCGTCGAAAACCGTCTCGGCCAGCTGCGGCCCGAACGACCACAGACCGTTTGCCGCGCGCAGCAGGGAGCCGATGGTCGCGCTGGTGCTGTCCCACGACGCGCTCAGGGTGAGGGTGGGGTAGTAGGCGCTGATCGCCACCCCGATCTGGGCGTTGGCCGCCGCCATGCGCCGCTCGGCGCTGGCGATGTCGGGCCGCCGCTCGAGCAGCGCCGAGGGCACCACGAACGGGATCGCCGGCACCTCGCCGAGGTCGGCGCCCTTGGCCAGGCTGAAGGCCGTCGGCGGCTTGCCGATCAAGACCGCGATGGCGTGCTCGTCCTGCGCGCGTCCGATCGCAACGTTCATCAGCTGCGCGCGCACGCCCTCGAGCTGGGCCTGGGCCTGGGCCACGTCGGCGCGCGACACCACCCCGACGTTGTGCTGGTTCACGGTGATCTCGAGCGCGCGCGCGTAGGCGACCACGGTCGCCTCGAGCAGGCGCGCGAGCTGGTCGGCGGTGCGCAGCTGGTAGTAGGCCTGCGCGAGGGCGCCCTGCGCCGACAGCCGCGCCGAGGCGAGGTCGCCGACACTGGCCTGGGCATTGTCGCCGGCGTTCTCGACGTTGCGCCGGATGCGCCCCCACAGGTCGAGCGTCCAGCTCGCGCCGGTGTTGAGGTCGAACTGGCTGCCAGTGTGCATGCCGCCGTCAGGCGGCCCCTGGATGCCGCCTTGCCCCGAGCGCTGCGCCCCCGCGCCCACCGTCCCGGTGGGTGAGAAGCCGGCGCGCGCGGCGTCGAGCAGGGCGTAGGCCTGGCGGAACCCCGCCTCCGCGCCCTTGAGGTTCTCGTTGGAGACCGCCACCTGGCGCTCGAGCTCGTCGAGCTGCTGATCCTTGAACACCGCCCACCACGCGCCGCGCGCGCGCTCGTCCTGCGGCTGGCCCACCTTCCAGTCGCCCTGCTCCTTGAACGCGGCCGGGGTCCCGCCGGACGCCGCCACCGCCGGCGGGCGGCGGTAGTCCGGACCCACCGCGCAGCCGCCCGCGAGCAGACCCGCCGCCAGCCAGGCGATCGTCTTGCGGCATGCGATGCTGACGCTCATGAGGCTCCTTCGCGGCGGCGCCGCACGCTGACCGGGGGGGGCGCGCATCAGGCCCCGCCCGGGTGCGCCAAGAGCGCGCCCGCGCGCGCGCGGCGGGGGCGCAGCCACAGGCTGAAGCGGTCGAGGTAGATGTAGACCACCGGAGTGGTGTAGAGGGTGAGCATTTGGCTGACCACCAGGCCGCCGACGATGGCGATGCCGAGCGGACGGCGCATCTCCGAGCCCTCGCCGCCGCCGATCAGCAACGGCACTGCGCCCAGCAGCGCGACCATGGTGGTCATCATGATCGGACGGAAGCGCAGCAGGCAGGCGTGGCGGATCGCCGCCGCCGAGTCCAGCCCCTGGTTGCGTTCGGCCTCGATCGCGACGTCGATCATCATGATCGCGTTCTTCTTGACGATGCCGATCAGCAGCAGCACCCCGATCATGGCGATGTTGTCGAACTGGGCCTTGGCCGCGAGCAGCGCGAAGAGCGCGCCGACCCCCGCCGACGGCAGGGTGGAGATGATGGTGAGCGGGTGGATATAGCTCTCGTAGAGGATGCCAAGCACGATGTAAATCGCGATCAAGGCGGCGGCGATGAGCAGGTTCTGGTTGTCGCGCGATTCCTGGAAGGACTTGGCGGTGCCCTGGAAGCTGCCATGGATGGAGGTCGGGACGCCGATGGCGTCCATGGCGTGCTTGATCGCCGCCTCGGCGTCGCCGAGGGAGTACTCCGGCGGCAGGTTGAAGGAGATGGTCGCGGCGGCGAAATGGCCCTGGTGGTTGACCGACAGCGGCATGGTGCCGGGGCCGAAGCGGCTGAAGGCGGAGAGCGGGACCATGGTCTCGCCCGCGGTGCTGATCGCCGCCCCGGTCGAGGCACCACCGTGGGTGGTGTTGGCGAGCGCATTCAGCCTGGCATTGCGCGCTGCGTCGTTGGCGACGCCGGCGGCGGTGGGCACCGTACCGGCACCGGTCTTGACCACGGTGGTGCCGGCCACCGCGTTGGTCGACTGGGTCCCGCTCACCGCGCCGCCCGAGGTGCTGACGTAGAGGTCGTTGAGGGTCTCCGGGCTCTGCCAGAACTGCGGCGCCACCTCCATGATCACGTGGTACTGGTTGAGCGGGTTGTAGATGGTCGAGACCTGGCGCTGGCCGAAGGCGTCGTAGAGCGCGTTGTCGATCTGGCTGGCGTTGAGCCCCAGGCGCGCGGCGCTCGCGCGGTCGACATTCAGGTCGGTCTCCAGGCCCTTCTCCTGCTGGTCGGAGTTGACGTCGGCGAGCTCCGGCAGCTGCTGGAAGGCTTTGGCGATGCGCGGGGTCCAGGTGGTGAGCTCGTCGAGCTCGTCCGCCAGCAGGGTGTACTGGTAGAGCGAGGCCGAGTCGCGCCCGCCGGAACGCAGATCCTGCGCCGCCTTGAAGTACAGCGTGGCGCCCGGAATGATGACCTTGTTGCGCAGGCGCTCGATGACGCGGTCGATGGGCGCGCGCTCATTGATCGGCTTGAGCGAGGCGAACACCCAACCGCCGGTGCCGCCGCTGGTGAAGCCGACCACGCTCGCCACCGCGGGGTCATCCTTGACGATGTCGATGAACTGGTGGAGCTTGCCGCTCATCAGCTGGAAGGAGCTGCTCTGGTCGCCCTGGATGCCACCTATCAGGCGCCCGGTGTCCTGCTGCGGGTAGTAGCCGCGGGGAAGGACGTTCCACAGGTAAATGTTGAGCAGGATGGCGCCGAACAGGATGGCCATTGTCAAGCGGCGGTGGGCGAGGGCGATGTCGAGGGTGTCGGCGTAGATCTCGCGCAGGCGGGCGAAGCCGCGCTCGGACCAGCGAAACAGCGCCGAGCGACGGCCCGGCGGGCGCGCGCGCAGCAGGCGCGAGCACATCATCGGGGTGGTGGTGAGCGAGAGCACGAGCGAGATCAGGATCGAGATCGAGAGGGTGGCGGCGAACTCGCGGAACAGCCGCCCGTCCCGCCCGGCCATGAACAGGATGGGGATGAACACCGCGATCAGCGACAGGCTCATCGACAGCACGGTGAAGCCGACCTCGCGCGCGCCGATCATCGCCGCGCGCAGCGGCGGGATGCCGTCGTCGACGTGGCGCGAGACGTTCTCGAGCACCACGATGGCGTCGTCGACGACGAAGCCGGTGGCGATGATCAACGCCATCATCGAGAGGTTGTCGATGCTGTAGCCGAGCAGGTACATCGCCGCGAAGGTCCCGATCAGCGACACCGGCACCACCACGCTGGGGATGAG
>JAYVMM010000891.1:0-15365 GCA_043758975.1 Planctomycetota bacterium
TACCCGATCATAACGCCAGGTTGGCTACATGTTTCACAGGCATTTCACATGGTTGACCTTTCATTCAACAAGGACAGTCAGGCTTGTCCTGACGCACCAGTCAACCGGAGAGCTCATGCCACAGGAATGAGAGGACCTGGCGTGTTCATTGAAGACTGCACTTCAACTTACGTCCCAAGTAGCGCGCCATTATGGCTTTTATCTCGCCGGGGGCATGGGATTGGCGACCATACTTCGCCATCGCATGTCCGAAGCTCTCGATTTCTTCATCAACGCCCCTTTCGATGCGGCTTGCATTGCCGCAGAGCTGCGCGACCTCGATCTCTCCGGTCGTCAAGGCGCGACCTCTGCGAGCACGCTGTACTGGTATACCGAAGGTGATGAGGCCCAGAAGGCCTCCTTCATCGCCGCGCAGGGGAGGTCGAGCCTGGTTCATGAAGCCGCTCTCATGGACCGCACCGCTTCTGTGGCATCTCTGCGTGATATCGCAGCAATGAAGTCGATCGCCATCATCGGCCGCATCGAGAAGAAGGATTACATCGATATGGCGGCGATCCTATCGATCGGCCGGTTGTCGTTGGGCGATATCCTCGCCTTCAATGCCATTAAGTATGCCGGATCTGCCTACAGCGAAGATACGCTGGTGCGTTCACTGGTATACTTCGTCGATGTCGATCCGCTTCCGCTTCCGATCATGACCTCCCCACTCACCTGGAATGAGGCCAAGCGCGTGATAACGGCTGCGGTCCGGGCCATGGGCACTTCCTGAATTCTGCCGTCCTGGGCATCATCCGCCTATCCTGCCGCGCCGAGGGAGCCTGGAGGAATGGCGGCAGGATGGCGACTATCGGGGGTATCAGGGGACTGCGCCTCGCACGCATGGAGATGGTGTCCAGCCGCTTACGGTTGCCGCCTTGACTACGGTGGCGATCCCAGCCGAGCGCCTCCTGCCGGCCCGGGCGCGGCCTGTGCACCAGGCGTCGGTACAGCGATGTTGGTCGCCAGGAAGGCACGGCCAACGTCGGCCAGCGAGCACGCTCAGGCCTTTGTGCCGCCGCGGGCCGGATCCGTTCGGGTCATGGCCGTGAAATCATGGCCGCATTCCCCGTTGACGTTGGCAATGTGCTGGGTGAGCGGATCCCGGACTCGGGTAGGTGACAGGATCATCGCTGGCGATGTTCTGGCCGTCATCACTCCCCATCAGCGGGCGCGGCTTCAAGATCGCTGAGGAGGTCTTCGATCACCGTCTCTTCATGAAGCGCACGACCACGGGCCAGCAGCGCCTCGCGCAGCGGCGGGTCCCAGCGGGTCTCGACCGCCTCGCCGATAAGCGCTGGGCCGGGAAGGCTGGCGGCGCCGAGGAGATCCTGCGCGCGCATGCGCCAGGGCGACACACCGAACAGCCGGATGAGATCGGCAGCGATGGCGAGCCCGGGCCAATCGAAATCGCCGTGATATCTGCAGGGTACGCCGCGGCGGCTCAGCTGGCCGAGGAGGGCCAGCGCCGGCGACGTCGGCTGGCCGTCGACGCAGATCATCGGCGTGGCCCGCGCCCCGAAGCGGTCGGCGGCCGCAGACACCACGCTCGGATTCTCGCATACCGAGATCAGCGAGTTCGGCATGCTGACCTGTGGCAGCTCGCCGGAGAGGATGCGCGCCGTCAGGCGCAAGGGCTCGCCGGCATCGGCGGCGGCATTGAGCAGGTTCGCCAGGGTGCCGCCGCCGTGCAGGCGGAGATTGAGCACCAGGACCGAGGCGCTGACCGCATCCGCCCGCACGCCGAGCTCCGACCATCGGCGGCGCCAGGCGAGGATCCCGGGCTCATCCATGCCGCCAGCCGCTATGCGTAGTACTAGTCGTCCCAGCGAACTGTCGCGGTCCAGGGCATGGGCATCGCCGGTGGCGCGGGCCGCGAGCACGGCCAGGGATGGTTGATCGAGGACGCGCAAGGCGGCGAACACCAGCATGGCTTGGTCGAGCAGCTGCAGGGCCAGATCCAGGTCATATCCGCTGATGCGGCGCAGGAAGCCGTCCTCAAGGCAGGCGTCAAGCGCGGCGCCGCAGCGCGGAGCGATCTGCGCCAGTCTCGCCGCGGCCTGCGCGCCCAGCGCTGACCAGCCCTCCTCCCACCGTGCCGCTTCCCCCGGCCGGTCACGCAGCGGGCCATCGAGGACCTCGAGGCAGGACACCAGGTCATCGGCGATGCCCCCTTTCACGAGCTCCCTGATCAGCTGCGCATGGGCAATTGTCAATGGCGGACGGTGGTGGCCGGGGCGCCCAAACAGGCGGTCGGCCGCCTGCAGCTGCTGGGCATCGGGATGTGCGCAGCTGAGGGTCGCCGGCAGCAGGCGGCCGCTCTCGAGATGGCGGCGCGCACGTTCGCGCCACCAGCGCCAGGCTTCGGTCCCGAGCAGGAGGCGCAGACGCTGCGGATCATGGACCGTCATGGGTCATCCGCGCCATCGCGGACCCGCCGGCGGCCATCCCACACATAGCGGGTGGCGGTGACGCAGCTGCCGCCCTCTGACGCTGCGAGTTGGTAGATGGCGAGGGCGGGGACGGTGTCGTAGCAGCCCCATTCGCGTTCGCTGGTCATGACCACATCGAGATCGAAGGCGGCAAGCAGCCCCATGCATTTGCGCCGCATGTCGCCATCGATGCCAACGAAGGCCTCATCGAGCAGGATGAGCCGTGGTGCCAGAGGCGCGGCCTGGTAGTGGGCGGCCGCCGCCGCGAATTGCGGCATGGTCAGCGATACCGCCTTCTCGCCTCCCGACCCGGTGCCATGGGTACGGCGGGTCAGGCGCTGCCAGCGCCCATCCTGCCGGCGTTCGATGGTGAAGCGGTGCCAGAGGCGGTAATCGAGGGCGATGGCGAGCTGCTCCTGCCAGGTACCGCCGCTCAGGCCATCCCGGGCGGCATGGATGCGCCGCTGCAGGAAGGTCGCCAACCCCCCGCGGTCGTCGGGAGACCATAGCTGGCTGGGCCGCAGCAGGCGCTCGCGCGCCTCCGCGATCCCCTCCGGCCCGTCATCGCTCGGCAGCCAGCGGAAGCGCAGCGCAAGGCCGGTACTCATCGGGCGTTCGGACAATTCGGCGTTAACCCGGGCCAGCCACTCCTCGGCATGATGGAGGCGGAGATGGAGATCGTTCGCGGCCTCGTCGATGAGGAAATTCTCGATCACCTCCCGCTCCCTGGCCGAGAGCAGGAGGTGGCGGTTGGCGGCATCGGCGCGCAGCAGACTTTCGAGTTCGACGGTGGTGCGGTCGGCGCCCTGGAAGGGCACCATCACCACCATCAGCTGATGACGGAATTCGGTGATAGGCCTGAGATCACTGCTGGACAGCACGGCTTGCAGCTGCTGGATCGCAGCGCTGACCTGGGCGGCGAGGCGGTCGGCGGTGGCGGGGTCGCGGGCAACCCCCTGGCTGTCCCGGCGCAGCGCCCGGGCGAGATCCAGGACGCGGGTGTCCGAGGCATCGCGGGGCAGCGGCTGGAGGAACTCCCCCCCCAGCCCGGTGAGCATGCCTCCTGTCGACAGCTGCAGCAGCGCGGCGAGGGCCTCGCCACGCTCCCGGGTGGCGTCCTCGAGACGCTCGAGCGAATGCCGCTCCGCCTCGCCGGTGCGGCCGATCTCGCCGTGGGCCTGGCTACGGCTGCTTTCGGCGCGGCGACGCTCCACCGCGAGCTTCGTCTGCCGCTCGCGTACCTGCTGTAGCCGGGCCATCAGGTCGGCGACCGTCGCGCCCAGGCTCAGCTGCAGGGTGTCGGCCTCGGCGCTGATGGATGTGGCATGCGCACGCATCCTGGCTGCCTGCGCAAATGCCGGGCCATGCTGAGCCAGGACGCGTGCGACTTCCTCCGCAGCCACCCCTGCCCGCTCGCGGCCTTGCCGGACGGCCTGGACCTGGACGGAGAGTGCGGCGAGCCGGCGCTGCGCTTCCTCGATGGCATCGCGCAGCTCGGTCGGGCGCCCGACCCAGGCCAGCAGCTGGCAATCTTCCGCCAGCTGCGTGCGCGCCGCCACCGCCAGTGCAGTGGCGGCAGCGGCGGTGGCGAGTTCGCTCTGACGCACCGCCAGCAGGTCGCGCGCCTCGGCCAGCAGCCCGAGCCTCTGGCGATGGTGCAACCACGCGCTGCGCAGGGGGAGGGGATCTGGTTGCGACGAGAGCTCGTGCTCGATCCAGCGCAGCTGCTCCTCACTGGCGCGCAGCGCAGCAGCGAGGCGCTCCGCCTCGCCCGCCAGCCTCGCCAGCTCGGTGGCGATGGCCTCGAGACGCCGCCGCCTGGTCGCCGAGCGGGCGCCGGCGCCGAGATGCTCCGCCGCCTCCTTGTGCCAGCGCCCGTGCAGCGGTCCATTGCCCCAGCAGCCATCGCTGCCGACCCACAGCGGTCCATGCGGCGACGGCTCCGCCGGCTCCGCGCAGCTTCCTCCTGCCGGCGCCTTCCCCGCCGGCGCGGACCCGGTCGTTGCCGCGGGTGATGGCGGATGGATGGCGATGCCCGCGAGCAGGGCGTTGAGGGTCGCCGCGGTGACCGCTCCCGCCCAGCAATCGCCAGTGTCGATCGCCGGCTGGAGCAGGGCGGCGAGATTGCTGCCTTGGGGGAGTTCCGGTGCGCGGATCAGGCAGACATCGCCATCGGCACGTTCGAGCCTGCCATCGGGATGCACCCAGGCATCAAGCAGCTCCGCCGCCTGCAGCGCCGCTTCCAGTCCGGCCCGCTCGGCCTCGCTCAGCTGCTCGCGGAATTCGCACAGCCGCCACAGCGGGGCCCCGGCGCGCTGCGCGCGCGCTGCGCCTGTCCGCCAGGCTGGCACCGGCGGGCCGGGATCATGACCGGCGCGGAGCTGATCCGCCTCGGCCCGCATTTCCGCCATTTTGCGTTCAGCGGCGGTGAGCTGTGCGCGCAGCTCGCCGCCGTGGTGCGCCCAATGGCTGCGTCCGGCGGCGGCCGCGGCGGCAAGCGCAAGACCATAGGGGCTCTCGCTGGCGGGATCGCGGACCCATTCCGGCATCTTCGCCACGATATCGGCATCGACAGTCAGGGCGCGCAGCGTGCGCTGATGGGCCACGGTGGCCTCGATCACCGCCGCGGCGGACAGTTCGAGTTCGCTTTCCGCTGCCTCGACCTGGGTCTGGGCGCGATCGCGATACGCCTCGGCGTCGACGACTCGTCCCTGAATCGCATGCTGCGCTGACGTACGATCGGCCAGCACCTGCTCGCGCTCGCCGAGCTGGCGGGCGGCACGTCGGCGATTGGGCAGATCTGCTCCAAGTGCGGACGCGAGATCCTGGGCTGGTGCAGCCGCGGGTGGCGGACCGATTTCCGACATGGCGGCACGGGCGGCGGCAGCAGCCCGTTCGCAGCTGTCGACCGCGCCGCGTTCAGCCTGCGCGGCATCGCTGAGCTGGGCTTTGCGACGGGAGAGCTCGCTGCCGACGCGCCCGGCGTCAGCCTCAGTCTGCTCAGCCACGTCGCGCGCCCGCGCGGCCTCCTCCTGCATGCGGTCGAGATGCTTGGCACTGCGCATTGCCTCGCTGGATTCGAGCGCCCGTTCCTCGCCCGCTGCCTGCGCTTGAAGGTGCTCGCTGGCGATCAGCTGCCCCTGCGCCTGCTCATAGGCTGCGAGCGAGAGCCGGTGGGCGTCGCTGGCGCTGCGCACCGCCCCCTGCGCATCCTCATAGCGCCCATGGGTGCTGGCGACCCGGTCGGCACTGCCGGCCGCGTGCACCTGCACGGCGCGGCGCTGGATCTGGTTGAATTCGCCGACCGCCCCGGCGGCGCGATCCATGCCCAGCAGCTCGTTGCGCTCGCGTTCAAGCGCGCGGTAGCTTTCGGCAACGACATCCAGGACATCCTGGCTGACCGGGGGCAGGGCCTGCGACAGCGCCGACGACAGGCGGTCTTCATCGAGTTCGCGCGACAGCTGCGGACGCCGCAGCTCGATGAGCAGGTCGATCAGCGCCCGATAGCGGTGCTCACCCAGGCCGAACAGGCGCTCATCGATGGCATGGCGGTAGCTTTCGGCGGTATCGTAGACGGTGCCATTCGTTCCGAGCGCCTCGCGCAGCTGGTCACGTGACCAGGGCACCCGCTCGGTCGAGGCGAGCTCGAGGTTGCTGCCGATGCGCTGCTGGCTGACGAAGAACCAGCGACCGCGCAGGCCCTGATGCCCCTGCATGGCGCGCATCCCGCAGCCGATGGTGCAGTACCTGGCGATGCCGCCGTCGAGACGCCCGAACTCCAGCCACGCATAGCCGGTGCGTTCCGGGTAGCGATCGAGGAGGAGATGCCATTCGATGCGGCGGTTGCGGTTGCCGTCCGGCTCGATGCGCGCCGGGGAGACCTCGCCATCGAGCAGGAACGGCAGGGTCAGGGCCAGCACCCGGGTCTTGCCGGTGCCATTGTTTCCGCGCAGCAGCAGACGACCGCCGGCGAAGCGGAACTCCTCCTGATCATAGCGGTAGAGATTGCGCAAGCCCAGGCGCAGCGGCTGCCAGCGTTCCAAGAGCGGTTCCGGCAGCGCGCTCATGGCTGGTCCGCGAACAGCGACTGCTGAGCGCCGGGCTGCCCGCCGGCGCTAGGCGCCACCTCGGGCACCTCCTCGTCAGCCAGTCCGAAGCGCGCCAGGGCGGGCAGCGGCTCGACCATGCCGCCGTCGATGCGCAGCAGATCGAGCGCGGAGAGCCGGTTGAGCAATGCGGCGGTCAGCTGGCTGCTGCCGTCGACGGTGCAGGCATCGCGGCGCCAGCGGCTGCCAAAACGGACCGCGCATGCCAGCAAGTGGGCCTGGACCGCCGCCATGGGCACCTGCGGGCGGTCGGGATGCGCGCGCAGCTGTTCGACCAGCCAGCCGGCCAAGAGCAGGGCGGCATGGCCATCGGTGCCTTCCTCGGGCAGGCGGAAGTCGGTGAGCTCGCCCTCGGGATCGACCAGCGCCACGCCCTCGCCCCTGATCTCGGCGTGCAGGCCGGTGGCCTGGCAGAGATCGCGCAGCAGGAAGTGGCGCTGGCTGCGGAAGTAGGCCCCTTCCTCCGGGCTCAATTCGGCGAAATAGACCACCGGGCGTTCGAGGAGCAGGCGCACCAGCCGTTGGCGAATGGCTTTGCGCCGATTCTCCTCGCCGTCGCCGATAGGCTCCGCCTGCAGGGCCTGGACGCGCGCCGGCCAGTCCAGCGCGGCGACCTGGGTCGGGCTGCGGCGGACCGCCAGGAGCCGCGCGAGCACCGTGCGGTTGATCGAGTAGAGGCAGTCGCCGCTGCCGGCAAGGTAGCCTTCCTCATCGCCATGGATGCGCATGATGACCTGGTGCTCGACCAGGTAGCGGCCGATCGCGACCACATCGGAGCGGTCTTCGCGACGTTGCGGATCCATCGTCAGCCCCGCTCCCAGCAACGTCGCATCGCCGAGAATCGCCGCGTGCAGGTAGTCCCACAGGTGCTTGAGCGTGGTCTGCCGCCCGGCCCGTTCGCAGCTCGCCAGGGCCAGGCACAGCAGGACATAGCGCCGCCTGGTGAAGGGCTGCTGGTGGCGGGGCTCCCGCGCGGGATGGGTGGAGTCGCCGACCTGCGCAGGGGTCTTGATCAGCCGGGCGACCTCGGCTTCGAGGTGGAGGTGCCAACCGGGATAGCGGCCGAGCCAATCATGCAGGTAGTCGCCATGGCGACGGACCAGCTGCAGCGCTTCGCGGTCGGTGCCGATGTTGAGCAGCGGTCGCATCAGCAGCCGGCGCAGCGCCTGGCAGCGCTCCTCGACCTGCATGGCATCGAGCTGCTCGTGCAGGCGCGGGCTCATACCGCCGCCTCGGCTTCGCCCTGCCAGCTCTCGCTGATGGTCAGCAGCCAATCCGGACCGCTCAACGTCCCCGATGGGGTTTCCACCACCCCCGCCGGCGATCCGGGAACCAGCTCGGCGATGATGCTCAGGGAGCCATCCTCCGAGAGGCAGTGCACCGGGCCGCCCTCCTGCCCATGAACCAGGGCCGCCCCCAGGCAGTCCAGCAGGAGGCGGAAGGAGGCATCCGGAAGGCCGCTGAAGTCCGAGAGCCGGCTCGCGCGGCCGCTGGCGATCCACGCGCGGGCGGTGCGCAGGGCCTCGGCCTGCTCGGCCAGCCGGCGCCTGAGGGCGAGCTTCTCCAGCCCGTGATCGAGGACGATGGCGCGCACCCCGGGCGTATGGATCCGCCCGCTGCTGCGCAGGCGGGGGTGGATGCGCATCGGGGGCGCCTCCAGCCAGCTGGTCGACCCGGGAAGCGGGTGATCCTCAGCGGCGTCGAGGGTGGCCTGGTCGATGCTCAAATGGCGGCAGGGCGCGAGCAGGAAGGCTGCATGATAGAGGGCATGCGCCTGGTCGTCGTCGGGGGCGGCGGCGAACCAGCGCGCCAGCTCGCGCAGTTCTGCGCCCCGGTCTGCGCGCTGCAGGCGGCGATCGTGCAGCGTGCCGAGCGCGGCGAGCAGGTCCGGGATGGCGGCGCGGGTGCAGCGCCGCAGCAAGGCGGCCTGCGACGCCTGATCGCCGTCGCCGATGAACCAGGTGCGCAGGCCCTGCCAGCGCCGGTGCCAGCGCTCGCTTTCGATCCTCTGCGCCTCGCCATCCTGGCGCAGGCGATCGGCGAGGGTGCGTCCGGCGGCTTGATCGAGCAGGGCGGTGATGCCGGGCGCGAGCTGGGTGAGCGCGCTGACGATCTCGCCGGTGGCGATCGCCAGCTCGGCGAGGAAGCGCTCGAGGTAGTCGAGCAAATGGTCCTTGTAGGCGAGGAAGTCCGCGACCGGGGCGGCATGCAGGTGGAAGGCCCGCTGCAGCGAGGCGATGAAGGTGCGGGCCTGATTGGCCAGGCCGTCGAAGCGCTGGAACAGCTGGCTGATGGTCTGGTGGGCGAGAGCGGGGTCCTCGAGACCGGATGCCAGGTGCGCGACCAGGGCGGCGAGGGAACGGCGGATGTCGCCGAGCGCCTGGGTCTGGAGCTCACCGGGCGCCTCGAGGCGCTCATGGAACAGCGCGATCGCCGCCTCCGCCGCCTCGCCAGCACGCGATGACTGGAAGAGGAAGCGCGCGCGGTAGAAATCCTCGACCGTGCGCACCTCGGCGGTATCCGCGGCGGCCACCAGGTTACCGTGCTCGACCAGGTAGACGAGAAGCTGGTCGAGCGTCGCGCGTTCGCCGATCAGGGCCCGGGCCGGAGCCGACAGCTCGTGCCATACCTCGTCTGGCCGCAGGTGCAGGCGGAAGCGCTCCTTGGCCTGGACGAAGACCACCAGCACAGCGCGATACGCCACCGCGTTCGGGGTGGAAAGATGGGCGAAGACGCGGTTGAGCTCGGTTTCAGCCATGAATGCTGCCGATTGCCTGCAGGGCCTGCTGCAGTGCCGACAGGCCGCGTCCGACGCTCGCGAGCAGCTGGCCGTCGGGCGGCGGGAAGCGGAGCGTCCGCTCGCCGCTCGAGCGGTCGGTATCCATGCGCGCCGTGCTGGCGAGGCGGCTGAGGTCGGCGAACAGCTGGGCGCCCAGGGACAGGGTCTGCGCCAGGCCCGCGACCGGAGCGGCGTGCTCTGGAACGGGCTTCCCGGCGGTGGGCGGCTGGTGGCCGCCTGCGGTGCGCTTCCCGCCAGGCGCCGGGCGCATTCCACTGCATGCGGCACGACCGCCGCCATCGTGGCTGGTGGCGTCCGACCGATCGACCGCGAGCATTGCCGCAGCCGGATCCGGAGGTGTACCGTCGTCGCCGGTGATCCCCTCGACGGTGCGCATGAAGCGCTGCATGGCCGAGCCGTTCATCCGCACGCTGCTCGCACCGCCGTCGAGCACCCCCGCGGCCAGGGCGGACTTGAAGGTCAGCAGCTTGGCGATGCCGGACTCGATCCCGTCTTCGGCGATGAGATCGTAGATGCGCACCGGGCGCTTCTGGCCCTGGCGGTGGATGCGGCTGATGCGCTGCTCGCGCACCGCCGGGTTCCACGGCAGATCGACGTTGATCAGCACGGTGGCGCACTGGAGGTTGAGCCCGGTGGCTCCGCAGTCGGTGGAGAGGAAGACCCGGCAGCGCGCATCGTCGCGGAAACGGGCGATCAGCCCGGGCCGGGCGGCCGAGGGCACGCCGCCATGGAGGAAGACGCAGTCCCAGCCGTGCTTGGCGATATGCTCGCGGATCAGCCGGTGCATCGCCATCCAGGTGGAGAAGATCACCACCTTGACGGTGGGGTCGGCGAGCTCCTGGTCGAGCACGCCGGCGATCTGGCCGAGCTTGCGCCCGGAACGCTGCGCGCCGTCGAGCAGGTAGAGGTCGTCGCAGACCATGCGCATGCGCGTGAGCAGGGTGCGCAAGTAGCGTTGCTCGGATTCGCTGAGGTGCCGCCGCCGCCGCCAGCGCTCGACCAGCTTGCCGACCTCCTGGCGGTCCTCGTCATGGCGCACGCGCTGGCCCTCGGTCAGGGGTTCGCGCAGCACCACCACGCTGCGCCCGGGCAGCTGATTCATGACCTCCGCGCGCGTCCGCCGCAGCAGCACCGGCCTGATGGCGCTGGCGATGTGGTCGAGGTCCTTGTAGCCGACGACTTTGTCGCTGTCGTCCTCGTACTCGCTATGGCGGTCGCGGAAGGCGTACAGCGGACCCAGCAGCTGAGGGTCCACCACCTCGACCAGGGCATGCAGTTCGTCCAGGCGGTTCTCCATCGGCGTCCCGGTAAGGACGAAGCGCAGCGGCGCATCCAGGCGCCGCACCGCCTGGGCGGCGAGGGTGGGGTAATTCTTGATGCGTTGCGCCTCATCGAGGATGAGCAGGTCGATGCCCCAGGTATCGATGGCGACGCGATCCCGGGCCAGGGTCTCATAGGTGACGATCTTCCACTGCGGCTGCGCCCGCCCCCAGGCTTGCGCACGGGTCTCGGGCGATCCGCGCACCACCAGCGCCTCGATGCCGGCGAAACGCTGGATCTCCGTCGCCCATTGGCTCGTCAGGCTGGCGGGAGCCACCACCAGGACATGCGCGTCCTTGTTGATGCGACCGACGATCAGCGCCGCGGCAATGGCCTGCGCGGTCTTGCCCAGGCCCATGTCGTCGGCGAGCAGGGCCCGCCCGCGCTCGACCAGGAACAGCGCGCCCTGGCACTGGTAGGGATGCAAGGTGACGCCGCGAAGCAGCTGGCGCAGCTGGCGGTCTTCCGCAGCGCCGGGAAAGGCCTTGCGCACCGCCGCCAGGCGAGCGGCGTCGTCCTCCCATTGCGCTACCAGCGCCTGCGCATCGTCATAGACGCGAAGCTCATGCCCGACCGCCTCGGCCTTGAGCAGCAGGCGGGGCAGCAGGGCAATCCCCTGCTGCTCGCGCAGGCTGCCGTCGTCAGCGAAGATCCGGCTGGCCAAGCGGTGCACCTCCGGAGGGCATTCCGCGCCAAGAAGCAGGCGCAAGCGTGGCGGGCCATCATAGGTGACGGCGATCTCGCTGTACGGTGGCTGGTATCCGCGCGCCAGGATCCTGGCGGTGTCGCGGCGGCGACGCAGCCGGTGCAGGGTGAAGGCGATGTGCTTGCAGACCCCGAGGCGATTGCTAGCGAAATCCGGGCACGAGCAGAAATTGGCTCCAAACTCGTCACCGCGGATGGCCACGCGATAGGTGCGTCGGCTCTCCGGATTGGTCACCGCGAAGCTCGAGAATACCGGGTGCTCCTCAAGATTATTCAGGCGGAAGCGTGCCTCCTCGCCATCCTGCACCCGGAGCGCGCGCTGCCAGGCGGTGAGATCGAGATCTTGTGGTTGATTGCGGTGGGAGAGGCGGCGATTGGCCAGCCTTGTCTTGGCGGATGTGGTGACAGCTTGGAGTGCGCGTTTCATGGTTCGGTCATCGTTCAGTGCCAGGCTCGCATACAAGGGCCGAGTTCCCGCCGTCTCCTGACCGTCGTTGTTCTGCCCCGCTAGCGAGCGGCGGCATCCGTGCGCATGACGATTGCATATGATCCGGCTCCCGACCACGGTGGGCATCCGTTCGCGCCAGCGCGCCACGGCCATCCTGGATGCGGACATTCGCGCCAGCTCGGCGGTCGACCGCACGGAGTTGCAAGTCCAGGGTGGTGAGGTAAGGCGTCGTAAAAAAATAACTATTGCTAATAATTGTGGGGGCGATACAAACCCACTACATGAAAATCGATGGCTCAGATATAAAAGACCGGTTACTTCGTCTATGGCCGCAGCTAAATGAGCGGTCGAAAAGATTGGCTGCCGCAACGGAAGCAGTCCAATTAGGATTTGGCGGAATTACTCTCGTTAGTCGCATCTGTGGTCTTTCGAGAATGACAATCGCGAGGGGAATTCGCGAACTGAAGAAGAAGCCTTTGCCAGCAGGGCGCATCCGTCGTTCTGGCGGGGGACGTTTGAGTATCCAGGAGAGAGACCCTAAGATCATTAATGTGATAGAGCAACTCGTTGATCCATCCAGTCGAGGTGACCCTGAATCGCCAATACGATGGACATGTAAGAGCACAAGATCAATAGCTCGAATTATTAAAGCGCGAAAACATTCTATTTCGCACGTGAGCGTTTCTCAAATATTAAAGAAAATTGGCTATAGTTTACAAAGCAATCAGAAAACCGAGGAAGGTAAGGATCATAAGGATCGGGATAAGCAATTTCGACATATTAATAAGCAGGTAACCTCCATGATGGAAAATGGTCAGCCAGTAATTTCAGTAGATACGAAAAAGAAAGAGTTGGTGGAAGAATACGCAAATTCAGGAAAAACATGGCGTCCGGAGAAATCACCAAAACGGGTCCAGGGACATGACTTCCCCAAGCCAGAAGTTCCACGCGCATACCCATATGGTATTTATGACATTCAGAAGAACCGTGTATTTGTAAATGTTGGAACTGATCACGACACTGGCGAATTTGCAGTCGCTTCAAATAAGGGGTGGTGGCGACATGAGGGAAGGCGTCTCTATCCAAAATCAAATCAGATATTAATAACAGCCGAAGGTGGGGGAAGTAATGGATATCGATTAGGGTTATGGAAATTAGAATTACAGAAGTTCGCCGATTGGTCAGGTCGTGAAGTTATGGTATGCCATTTTCCACCCGGAACGAGCAAGTGGAACAAGATTGAACATCGATTATTCTCATTCATATCTTCGAATTGGAGAGGACAGCCGCTGCAGGACTACGAAACGGTTGTTAAATTAATATCAAATACGACAACGATCAAGGGACTGAAGGTGACATGTAGACTCGATCGCAGTAAGTACGTTACAGGCAGAAAAATTCCCAAGAAGGAAATGGATGGTATCAACTTAGTGCCAGACGATTTTCACGGCGAGTGGAATTATAAAATAAAACCGAAGCAGGTGTCTAATTAGTATATGTTATTTATTTATGCTGCCTAAGCGCAGATCGCCGGCGTCCTCGGGATCGATAGGCCTAAGCAGGTTCCGCTCTTCCAGGGGAAGGCATCATCGCTCCGCTTCAGGTCGGCGGGCATGCCGGATATCATGGTTGGCGGCGCGCGATGCGCAGCCGGCAGGTGCTGGAGCGGGAGGGTGCGCAGGTCGTCGAGCGGAATGCTCAGCGCCGGCTGATGACCGGCGCGCGTGTGCAGTCGCACCCGCATGGTCAGCGCCACTGAGGCTTGCGCGTGGCCGGGCCGGGACCAGGATGGCGATGGCGCCGTCGAGGCCTACTTGCCAACTTGCCAACTTTCCACCTTGACTATTTGCCGATGGCCTTGGCGTTCTCCACGAGCTCGAATTGATACCACGAGCCCTGGAATCGCCGCGCCAGATCGTTGAGCGCGCGCTTGGCATCCGCCTTCTTGCCCTGCTCCACCAGCTTGTCCGCGGCCTTGATGCCGTCGGTGCGCGCCAGTTCGATGGCGTCCAGCTCGGCCTGGGCTTTCTTGCCGGTATCGCTGTCGGGAGCGAAGGAGGCGATCCGCATCAGGGGGAACAAGGCATCGCCATAGCGCTTGGCCTTGGCTGCCGCGAGGCCTTCGCGGAGCGAGGCCGCCGCCGTCTTGGCATACCAATCGGCATAGGAGGTGGAGAAGAACGCGAAGGCGGTCTTGTTCTGCCCATCGACGACAGCATGCGCGCCATCGTGATCGGCATAGAGGGTGTAGGGGAACTTGAAGGTCTTCAGCTGCTCGAACACCGCCTTTGAGCTGGCTGGTCCGGCGATGGGATCCTTCTCGCCAGTGCCCGAGAACAGCGCGACCCCGCGCCCCTGGAGGATGGCGGGCATGCTGCGGTCGCTGTCGAAGGTGACCAGCTGGTTGCAGCCGAGGACCATGACGCCGGCGAAATCCGCCGGGTAGCAGGAGAGGTAGCCGGTCGAGATCTTTGAACCGCCGGAATGCCCGCCGACGTAGATGCGGTTGGGATCGATGCTGGCCCAGCGGGTGATGGTCGACGCCACATAGATGCAGACTCCGGCGCGCAGCTTCTCGTCGCCCCACGTCGCCACCTTGAGCTCCTCCGGCAGGGCGAAACCTGCGACCACGTAGCCGGCCCCGTTGCCCGCTGCGACATAGGCGCCCGCCTGGTCGCGGCTATCCTTGAACTCGGTGAAATTGGCGATGAACAGCGGATAGTGCCGATGCTCATCGTAGGTCGAGGGGAAGAAGATGCGCAACGGGATGGTGAGCTTGCCGAGCGCGGCCTGCACCAGGGCGGGATCGGTGGACGGCTTGTCCCGCGGCCAGCGCGTGAGGTAGTCCGCGTACCAGCTGGCGGTGAAGGGCAGGGTGGTATCGATCCGGCCAGCCTTGGCCGTGAAGGGGGCGCTCGTCGGCACCGGCTGCTTGCCGATGAAGGCCGGGATCTCCTCGCCTGCGAGGTTGTTGCCGATGGCGAAGGCGAAGGCGGCGAAGGCGGCGAAGAGGGGGAAGTGCCGAAGCATCGTGCATGACCTCGTGGGACCAGCAGCAGGAGCATCGCTGGACAGTGACCATGTGGTAGAAGTAGCAGGCAAACCCAGAACAGCCACTCAACCGTATTCTTCCGGAACTGAATGCAATTGCCTCTTGGATCGACGGTGCTGCGGACGCAAGCAGCTGCATGGTCCCAGGTAATGCGGCTGGATACGGCACAGGGGCCGGTACCGCTGGGGCGCCCAGCGAGCAAGAAGGATGATTTTTGATGCCCGACCGCAACGACCAGAGAGAGCATGCCGAATGAGACGCGCATGGACCGATACTATTGCGCAATACCCCAGCGCGACCACGTGAAACCGACCGATTCCCGCGATTGAGACCGACGGGGAATCGGGCATGATGACCATCGTGGACCAGCTAGGAGCTGAGTCCACCCTGTCACGTTCGCCAATCGGCTCATGGGAGAATCGGCGCCACCATGTCAACGAGCAGCTCAACTGGCGATGGCGCACAA
>JAYVMM010000892.1:0-20144 GCA_043758975.1 Planctomycetota bacterium
AGGATCAGGGGTGTAGGGCACGCGCTCGCCGCTGCGGCGCGAGAGATCGAGGCCCTTGACCCCGCTCGCCTGCGACAGCCGGGCGAGCACCGCGCGGCGGTGGCGGATGATGCGGTGGTCGAGCTGGTGGTGCTCGCGCACGTAGGCGACCAGCGCGTCGCGCGCCACCAGTGCGGCCGCGCCGGCGGCAGCGAGGGCATCCGCCAGCGCCACCAGCTGGGGGTCGGCGGCGAACAGCGTGCGCCAGGCGGCTGCGAGCGCAGGGAGAGCCTCCGCCACCGCCTCGCGCGTGCGCGCGAGCAGGTCGACCACCTGGTCGTGGGCGTTGAGCTTCTGCTTGAAGGCGGCGAGGTCGTCGGTGCGGTAGGCCTGGGGCTGGAGCAGCGCGAGCAGGGCGAGGTAGGCGTCGGCGTGCTGGCGCGCAGGGGTGGCGGAGAGCAGCAGGACATGCGGCGTGGACTTGCTCAGCACGCTGATGCGCTTGTACAGCACGCCGCCGGGCTGCATGCGGTGGCACTCGTCGACGATCGCTAGGTCCCAGGACGATTGCGCGAAGCGCAGCGCGTTCTTCGGCTCGAGCTCCTCGACCGCACGCGCCGAGGCGAGCACGAACTGCTCGTCCTTCCAGGGGTTGCCGGCGTAGCCGCGCAGGCGCTCGTGGTCGAGCATGAGGAAGCGCCGCCCGCCGAACTTGACAAACAGCTCGAGGAACCACTGGCTGATCAGCGCGCCCGGCACCACCACCAGCACGCGCAGGTCGGGGCGCATGGCGAGCAGCGACTGCATGATCAATCCGGCCTCGATGGTCTTGCCCAGGCCGACCTCGTCGGCGAGCAGGAAGCGCACCTGGCGGTCGCTGAGCACGCGCCGGGCGGTGATCAGCTGGTGCGGCAGCGGGCGCACGCGCGCGCCGGCCAGGGCGATCACCCCGCCGCTCACCGCCCACGCCGCATCGCGCCAGGCGAGCAGCTCCTCGCGCGCACCGAAGGAGAGCGCGCCCCAGGGCTCGGGCGGCAGCGGCGAGCCGGCGGGGGCGAAGGTCGGGCGCAGGTCGTGGAAGGCGGCGGTGAGCAGCTGCTCCTCGGCGTCGCGCGGCGGCAGCACCGCGGTGAGCGCGTCCTCGCGCACGTGGCGCTCGGTGCCCTCGGCGGTGCGCACTTTGTAGACCACCAGGTTGCTGGCGGCGTCGCGCCCCATCGGCTGGGCGAGGATCTCGCCACAAAGCTCCTCGGCAGGGCCGGCGCGCAGGCGCACGCGGGTGCCGGGCAGCAGGCAGTAGCGCACCACACGGCGCTCCTCGAGGGTCATCTCGGCGCCGGTGGCGAGGAAGCGGATCTGCGCGTCCTTGACCTTGCGCGCGAGCAGGCGGGCGGGGCCCTCGGCGCTCAGTTCGGGGACGGCGACCAGCGCTCCGGTGGGCATCGCGGGAGCGTAGCTCGCCGTATGGCATTGCCAGGAGGGTCCGCCCGGGCCGCTTCCCCACCGCCAGGGGGAGGACATACTCACCGCCATGGCCGACCGCTTGTGGATGCTGGCGGTGTGCTTCGCCCTGCTCATCGGCGGCTTCCTGCTGCGTTTGGTCGACCTCCAGCTGGTCGAGGGCGAACGCCTGGCCAAGGCGGTGGAGGACTCCCGCCTGGTCACCGAGATCCTGCCGCCACGGCGCGGGCGCATCCTCGACCGCAACGGTACCGCCATCACCGACAACCAGGCGGCCTACAATCTGGCGGTGGTGTTCGCCGACCTCGAACTCACCGGGCGCGCCCGCCGTGAGGTGCCGATCTACCGCCTCGACGAGCAGCGCCTCGACGCCCTGGTCGCCGACTTCGCGGTGCATTCCCTGCCGCACACCCCCGGGCAGATCCGCGACATCGTGCTCAAGGAGCTGAGCGTGCACCCCGGGGTGGCGAGCCGCACCGGCGCGCGCGTGCGCGACACCAACCTCGGGCTGGTGGCGGTGCCGCGCCGCGCGCTGGCGCCCTCGGGCGGCGAACTCGACGTCGAGACTGCGCGGCTGACCGAGGACGACCTGCTCAGCGAGGATCCGCGCGAGGCGCTCAAGATCGAGCTGGCGATGCGCTGGAACCAGCCGGTCGAGCTCTACAGCGAGCGCGAGTTCCAGGCCGCCACCGCGCTACTCGACCAGGGCTTCGACACCGCCAGCGACGAGCACTGCGCCCCCGCGCTCGATCCCTTCCTGCCCGCCTTCACTCTGCACGTGCCGCTCGAGCGCGGCGGGCTCGACCTGCACCTGCGCCTGGTCGAGCCCGAGCGCCGGGCCCAGGCCGAGGAGGTGCTCGCGCGCATGCTCAGCGAGTCGCCGCAGCTGGTGCACGAGCGCCTCGACCGCGCGCTCAGCGCGGTGCACGACCCCGCGCCGGCGTCGACGCTCTACTTCGCGCCCTCGGCGCGCGCCGAGACCATCGCCCCGCTGCTGCCCGCCTCCCAGGGCCTGCAGGAGATCCCGGTGGTCGGCGTGCCCGGGCTGCATGAGCGCGTGGTGCTGATCCAGGGCGATCCGCCGGAGAGCGAGGGCCTGTTCAGCCAGCTCCAGCGCCGCCTCGCCGCCAGCCTGGGCACCGACGGCGAATGGGTGGGCACGCTGATCACCCGCCATGCCGAACGCATCCGCGCCACCACCTGCGAACGTGACTACCGCGTGCACCACATGGTGCTCGATGTCGCGCGCTTCGACCGCCTGTGCGCCGGGCTGGCGGGCGAGCTTACCCGGCTCGGGCGCGCCACCACCCGCCTCGACGTCGAGGCCGCCCTGGCCCAGGCGCGCATGCTGGTCGACCGCTCCTTCGAGGGCCAGACCCGGGTTGACCCGGTGGCGCTGTTCCGCGGCATCCCGCACGCCCTCGCGGTGCGCCTCGCCGGCGCCGCCTCGAGCCCGCCCAGCGACCTGCGCAAGCAGTTCGACGACACCGATTCGCCACTGCCCGGGCTGAGCATCCAGGTCGACCTCGCCCGCTCCTACCCCTTCCCCGGCGCCGCCAGCCACCTCATCGGCACGGTCGGGCGCGGCAAGGATCCCGAACAGGAGAAGGCGCCCGCAACCTGGCTCGGGCGCTCCGGTTTGGAGCTGACCTACGACTCCCAGCTGCGCGGCGAGCCGGGGATGACGATCAAGGAGCGCTCGCCCGACGGCATCCTCACCTGGCGCGACCGCCCGCCCAAGTCCGGGCAGGACCTCGTCACCGAGCTCGACATGGAGCTGCAGACGCTCAGCGAGGACTCGCTCACGCACTGGTACGAGCTCGCCAAGGAGCTCGGCACGGCCACCCCGCAAATGACCGCGGCGGTGGCCGCCGGCAGCGGACGGGGCCGCGCCGGCTTCGTGCTCATCGACTGCCACACCGGCGGCATCCTCGCCTGCGCCAGCACCCCGACCTACGATCTCACCCAGCTGCGCGCGCACTACCGCGAGCTCCTCGCCGACCCCGGGCGCCCGCTCAACGACCACGCGGTCGAGGCCGAGCAGCCGCCCGGCTCGTCGATGAAGATATGCACCGCCCTCGCCTGCCTGGAAAACAACGCGCTCAACCCGGGCGAGGAGATCTACTGCCAGGGCTTCATGGCGCGGGTGGGCGACAAGAAGATCCTGCGCGACCACGCCGAAGCGGGCTCCTACGACCTGCCGCACGCCATCCAGGTCTCCTCCAACGTCTACTTCGCCACCATCGCCCACCGCCTCGGCGGCGAAAAGCTCTCGGCCTTCGCCGCCCTCTTCGGGCTCGGGCGCAAGAACACCCTCGACATCGAGTGCCAGAATCCGCACCAGACCTGGGGCGTGCTGCCCCAGCCGCGCACCATCGCCCAGACCCGCCCGCTGGAGCCGCACTGGCTGCCCAACGACGACTGGCGCATGGGCATCGGGCAGTTTGCCACCGCCTCGCCGATCCAGGTGGTGTGCTTCGCCGCCGCGGTGGCCAACGGCGGGCACATCGTCCGCCCCTTCCTGGTGCAGCCGCCCGGGCAGGCGGTGGTGAGCGACCTGCACATCCGCAAGGACTACCTTGAGGAGGTGCGCCGGGGCATGGAACTGGTGACCTCCAACCATCCGCACGCCACCGCCTCGCTGCTGGTGCTCGAGGGCGCCAACGCCGGGATCAAGATCGCGGCCAAGACCGGCACCAGCGAGTGGGGCACCGAGGCCAGCCGCGCGTCCTACAAGACCCCGGACCACGCGTGGATGATCGGCTACGCGCCCGCCGACAACCCGACCGTCGCCTTCGCCTGCTTCATCCACAGCGGCACCTTCGGCGGCAAGGCTTGCACCCCGGTGGTCAAGCGCGTGCTCGAGCGCTACTTCGGCAAGTACGGGCGCAGCGGCCACGCCTCCAAGAGCGGGGCGACGGAGTAAAGCGCAGGCGGGAGACCTCAGACCGCAGCAGCGCCCTGCGCGCAGCGGCCCCCGCCCACTGGGCGACGCGCGGTGTCGATCCTGACCATGAAGGAGACCGCACGCGCCGACCTCGCTTGAACGGCTGCTCCCGCAGGCCGCTGGAAGCCTTGCGGCGCACCCACGAGCTCACTCGGACACCCTCCCTGCTTGTTGTTTTGCGCTTCGCCTTTCTGGCGTTTCCCGTCATCATGCACGCGCCACCGGTCATTCGCGGTCGCCGCCGACTTCGGAAGATGTGCCAGAAGCACCCGACCGACGGCACGCCATGAGAGGCAGCCCAGCACCATGATGCGACGCCGACTTTCGCTATGCACCATGATCATCGCTGCCCTCTGCGGCTGCTCCACCACAAAGACCGTCCAGCCAACCTCATTGGAGCAGGCAGGTTGGTCGGCCATTGCGCTGGTTCAGGCGAGTTCACAGGACGATTCGACAGAAACCCGGGTCCTTCAGGCCTTGGACCGGGAGGGCATCCATGCCGGCGCGATGAGCAGCATAGGCACAGCGGAAATCTACGTTCTTTGTGCACGCGCGGAGGAGGCCGTCCGCATTATCGGTACGCTCGGCATCCCACCGCGCAGGCTCATTGTCACCTATCCGATATACCCGAAGATCACCAGCCACTTCGCCTTCCCGACCGACGGTCCGCCTGGCCCGCACGCGAGCATATCGAGCATCGAGGAGATCGCGGGCATTGCCGAGGCGAAGATGAGGGGCAACGACGCCTACGCCCAGATCGCCGCGATGATCGCCGATGTGAAGACCGGCCATTTCATCGACGAGGTGGAGAAGATCCAGCGCTACCGCGATTCCTCGCGGCACGAGGATTCCCTGGCGGACAGGCTGGTCGATGATGTGCGCGAGCATGTCTTCCAGTTGAGTCGCTGATGGCGCGTGGCGGCGGCGCCGCCAGCGCGCACCCGCCTGCCGCGCGAGCCGACCGCCGCCACCGCTCGATCAGCGCCGCACGGCAGACGGCTCCAGCACGATGCGTGCGGCATGGGCCAGGGCGTCTTCGAGCTCGGCATGGATGGCATCGCCCCCGATCGCCGCGCTAATGCCATTGCGCTCGAGGTCGTGCCGGGCGCGGGGGTGGATGTCCGCGATCAGCAGCCGGGCGCCGCGCGCGGTGAGCGAGGTGGCGAGTTCGCGCAGCGAAAAGGCCGCGGTGGCATCGATGAACGGCACCAGGCGCAGGCGCAGCACCATGACCCGGGACGCCCGCCCGCCCGCGCTATCGAGGTCGCGGATGAGGGTCGCGGCGCCGAAGAAGAAGGGCCCGCGCACCTCGTAGACCTCGACCCCGGCGGGCAGCGGGGGCAGGGCGGGGGAGCGCTCCTGGACGCCGTACTTCTCCACCTGGGTGGCGTCGCCCATGCGCTTGACGAAGAAGAACATCGCCAGCACCACCCCGACCAGGATGGCCTCGGTCAGGCCGACGAAGGCGGTGAGCAGAAAGGCGATCGGCAGCAGCACGGCGTCGCCGCGCCCGGCCTTGAGGATGTGCGGCCAATGGCGCAGCTCGGCCATGTGCCAGCACACCACCAGCAGCACCCCGGCGAGGGCGGCGAGCGGGATATGCCCGACCAATGGCCCGGCGAGGAGCATGATGAGCAGCACGGTAGCCGCATGCACCACCCCACTGACGGGCGTGCGCGCGCCGGCGCGCACGTTTGTAGAGGTGCGGGCGATGACACCGGTGGCGGGCAGGCCCTGGAAGAAGGGCGAGGCCAGGTTGGCGATGCCCTGGCCGATCAGCTCGGCGTTGGAGTCGTGGCGGTAGCCCGACATGCCATCGGCGACCACCGCCGAGAGCAGCGACTCGATCGAACCGAGCAGGGCGATGGCCAGGGCCAGGCTGGAGAGGTCCTTGATCCGCTGCATGAGATCGTGGAGCTGCCAATCCGCCGGCAGGCCGAGCCCCGGCAGCGCCGGCGCCGGCAGACCGTGCGGGATCTCGCCAAAGCGGGTGAGGACGCTCATGACCTGCCCGGGACCGCCGCCCTCCCAGCCCAGCGCCCAGGATCCCGCGCCGACCAGGACCAGGGCGATCAGCGCCCCCGGCAGCCGGCTGTTGAAGCGGCGGAAGAGCTGGATCAGCGCCACCGTAGCCGCGCAGCAGGCCAGGGCGCGCCAGCTGAGTTCGCCAGCGCGGAGATGGACGACGAGATGGTCGATGCGGTCGGCGAGATGGTCGAGCGGCTTCGCCGGCTCGGCCAGCCCGAGTGCGGGGCCGAGCTGGGTCGAGAGCAGGATCAGGGCGATGCCGGTGGTGAAGCCGATCACCACCGGGGTGGGGACGTAGGAGATCGCCTTGCCCAGGCGGGCGACGCCCATGAACAGGACCAGCGCCCCGGCCATCATGGTGGCGAGGGCGAGCCCGCCGTAGCCGTACTGGTTGACGCCGGCGGCGCACAGCCCGACGAAGGCCCCGGCCGGACCGCCGATCTGCACCCGGCTGCCACCGAGCAGGCTGATCAGCAGCCCGGCGATGATCGAGGTCCACAGCCCCTGCTCCGGCCGGCAGCCCGAGGCGATCGCGAGGGCCATCGACAGCGGCAGGGCCACCACCCCGACCAGCAGGCCGGACCCGAGGTCTGCGAGCAGATCCTGCCGGGTGTAACCCTCGGCGAGGACCAGGATCCCCGGGCGATACCAGTGCGCCATCACCGCCTCCCGCAATGAGGCCAGGATGCCCGGGCAGCTGCGATTGCAATCAGGTGGACTGCTATTGCGTCTCACCACTAATAGCATCCGCATCAGCATCCGCATCGACAGCGCGCCGCGCCCTGCGCGCGGCGATTGACCCAACCGGTGCTGCCGCTACGTTTTGCCCGCGATGAAGACCCTGGACGGAGCACTGCTGGCGCGCACCGCGCGCGCGACCCTGCCCGCGCGGACCCTGACGCGAACTACGCGCTGACTCCCGTCGCGCGGGTCCGCGCCGCGGACCCATTTCGCCCAGTCCCCCAGCCCCCCGCCCCCAGAGGTTGCCATGCCCACGTTCACCCTGCCCGACGGCAAAACGCTGTCCTTCGACAAGCCCGCTAGCGGCCGCGACATCGCCACCGCCATCGGCCCCGGCCTGGCGCGCAAGGCCATCGCCATCAAGCTCAACGGCGCCGAGATCCGCGATCTCGACCGGCCCCTGGCCGACGATGCCGCGGTCACCATCATCACCGCCGCCAACGACCATGCGGACGCCCTCGCGGTGCTGCGCCACAGCTGCGCCCACGTCCTCGCCGAGGCGGTCTGCGCGCTCTATCCCAAGACCCGCCTAGCCTATGGGCCGGCGATCGAGGACGGCTTCTACTACGACATGGCGATCATCGATGAGCAGGGCGAGACGCGCGCCATCACCGATGCCGACTTCGCCGCCATCGAGGCGAAGATGCGCGAGATCGTCACCGCCAACCGGCCCTTCGTGCGCACCGACGTCAGCTGCGCCGAGGGCCTGGCGCGCACCGCTGCCGACAAGTACAAGCACGACAACGCCGAGCGCGCCATCGCCAAGGGCGCGTCCACCATCTCCTTCTATGCCACCGGGCGGGCGGACGATCCCGGCCTCGGCGGGCGGCAGCCGTGGGAGGACCTCTGCGCCGGCCCGCACGTACCGGCGACCGGCGTGCTCGCCGCCTTCAAAATCATGTCGGTGGCGGGTGCCTACTGGCATGGCGACCAGGCCAGCGACCAGCTCACCCGCATCTACGGCACCTGCTTCGCCGATGACAAGGGCCTGAAGGCCCACCTCGCGCGCATCGAGGAGGCCAAGAAGCGCGACCACCGCCGGCTGGGCAAGGAGATGGACCTCTTCCACGTCGACGATGAGAACCCCGGCCAGGTGTTCTGGCACCCCAAGGGCTGGGCGATCTACCGCGTGCTGGAGGACTACATCCGCGCCAAGATCCGCGCCCACGGCTACGTCGAGGTCAAGACCCCGAGCGTGATGCCGCGCTCGTTGTGGGAGCGCTCCGGGCACTGGGAGAAGTACAAGGAGTACATGTTCGTCACCGAGTCGGAGAAGCGCACCTTCGCGCTCAAACCGATGAACTGCCCGGGCCACATCGAGATCTTCCGCCAGGGGCTCAAGTCCTACCGCGACCTGCCGCTGCGCCTGGCCGAGTTCGGCTCGTGCACGCGCAACGAGCTGTCGGGCGCGCTGCACGGCATCATGCGCGTGCGCGGTTTCGTCCAGGACGATGCCCATATCTTCTGCAGCGAGGCGCAGATCGCCGGCGAGGTGGCGGCCTTCTGCACCCTGCTTAAGCAGGTCTACGCCGACTTCGGCTTCGGCGACGACCGCATCATCGTCAAGTTCTCCGACCGCCCGAAGGAGCGCGTCGGCGACGACGCGACCTGGGACCGCGCCGAGGCGGCGCTGGGCGACGCCTGCACCAAGGCCGGGCTGGCCTACACCATGGCCAAGGGCGAGGGCGCCTTCTACGGGCCCAAGCTCGAGTTCACCCTGGTCGACGCCCTCGGTCGCCACTGGCAGTGCGGCACCATCCAGGTCGACTACCAAATGCCGTCCGCCGGGCGCCTCAACGCCACCTTCATCGGCGAGGACGGCGGCAAGCACCACCCGGTGATGCTGCACCGCGCCATCCTCGGCTCGCTCGAGCGCTTCGTCGGCATCCTCATCGAGCACTTCGCCGGCAAGTTCCCGCTCTGGCTCGCGCCCGAGCAGATCCGCGTGCTGCCGATCACCGACGAGCAGGCGCCATACGCGCGCGAGGTGGTGGAGCGCCTGGGCGAGGCCGGCATCCGCGCCAGCGCCGACCCCAGCGCCGACAAGCTCGGGGCCAAGATCCGCTCCGCGCGCAACGACCGCGTCACCTACTTCGCGGTGGTCGGCGCGCAGGAGGTGGAGGCCGGCACGGTGGCGCTGCAGAACCAGAATGGCGACAAGCTCGGCGCCCTCGACATCGACGACCTCATCGCTCGCCTGCTCGAGGAGATCGCCGAGCGCCGCCTGCCCGGCGCGGTCTTAGCCTGAGCCCGCCGCCGCTCGCCGCGGCACCACCAGGATAGGGCACCCCCATGCGCCCAGGCGCGAGCTGGATTGGAGCGCTGCTCGCCATCATCCTCGACTATCTGGGGGTGAGCATCGGCGGCAATCTCACCGTGCGTGCATGGGGGCCTTTCTCATCTTCGGCCTGCTGCTGGGCGCCATCTTGTACGTGATGTCGCTCTGGGAGTCCCCTCGCGGCGGCGAAGCGGAACCGGGAGCGCCACCGCGCCGGCCCGGAGCGCTGCGCCAGGCCTGGAATGGCGCGGTGGTCATCGGCCTGATCGGCGGCCTGCTGGCCGCCTCATTCCTCATCGCCACCTGGCTCAACCGCTGAGGCGAGGCTGTGGGCGGGGAGGATGGCGGCGCCGGGTCTAGCGCGCGGGCGCGCTCCAGCTGAAGGCATCGCGTGCCTCGTCGGGATACTGCAGCACATCGAAGCGGCGCGCCGCCGGCTTGCCGCACAGCTGGTGGTCGGCGAAGTCGAGCAGCGCCTGCCAGTCGGTGAGGTTGTGCTCGTGCTTGCCCGCCCGGTAGGCGATGCCGATGCGCTCCTCGGCGCCGAGGAAGCGATAGACTTGCCGCGCGGCCTGGAAGGTGATCTGGGTGCCGCGCGGATTGGCCCACAGGTCGGCGAGCCCTTCGGTGGAGAGCAGCGCGCGCGGGGCGATCAGCGCCTTGAGCGTGTGCTGGTCGAAGGGCAGGCGCTCGACGTGGCCCTTGAACTCGGCCAGGCGCGGGGTGAACCAGTAGGGGAAGACGGTGTCGATGCGATCCAGGCCTTCACATTCGCCGAGCAGGCGCCGTTCGCAGCCGGCGCCCATGCAGCCCGAGCCATTGGGCGCCACCAGCGCCACCCGTTCGTCGAGCGCGCCGGCGAGCAGCACCGCCTTGCCGCCGCGCGAATGGCCGGTGATGGCCAGGCGCTTGGCGTCGACCTCGGGCAGGGTGGTGAGGGCGTCGATCACCCGCGAGTAGCCCCAGGCCCAGGCCACCAGCGCGCCGCCGTCGTTCTCGGGGTGGGCAGCATAGAGGCCGATGCTGCGGTCAGCCTTGTCGGGCGCGATTTCGGTGCGGTCGAACTGCGCGAGCAGGTAGCCGCGCGCGCGCGCCTCCGCCACCACCTCCTCCTTGAGCGCGCCCCAGCCGCGGTCGCCCTCGATGATGGTGGGGAAAGGGCCCCGCCCGTCGGGGACGACGAGGAAGAGGTGCACGCTGATGGCGCCGCCCGGGCCCACGTTGAGGGTGAGCTCGCGGCGGGTGGCCATGAGCATATCGTCATGGCTCGAACTGCCGACCGTGATGCGCACGGTGCCGGCCTCCGGCGGGGAGCCGTAGCCGTAGTGGAGCACCTGCGCCAGCAGGTGCGCGCGCTGGGCCGGCCATTGCGCCGGGCGGGCGAGACGGGAGCCGTCGGCGGCAAGGAAGGGATCGGGCAGCTCAGGCACCGCCGGCAGCAGTTCGGGCGCCGCGAAGGTCTCGCGCTCGCCGCAGCCGGGCAGCGCGAGCAGGAGCGCTCCGGCGGCGAGGGTGGCGAGGGTGGCGAGGGTGGTGAACGCGGCGTGGGCAGAGGTCAGGGCGCTTGCATGGCGCATGTTCTATCCTCGAGCGGGCACGGCGTCCCGGGGTGGCCGCCCGCCGTGCGGCGGGCAGACCGCATGGTCGCCCCCGGAGCGCAGGTTCAACGCCGCACCGGCGCACGCGCCGGGCGCAGGTTCACCCATCGCCCGCAAGGGCCCACCCAGCAGTGGGGGTGGATGCCAGCGACTGCGCTTGTCCGGGCTGGCGGCGCGGACATGATTCCCCCACCCCATGGCCCCCAGCGCGCAGCGCATCCTGATGCTCAACAGCGAGCACGGCTGGCGCGGCGGCGAGCACCAGCTGCTGCTGCTGCTGCGCGGCCTCTCCGCGGACACCCCGGCCCTCACCGTCTGCCAGCCCGCCTCGCCACTCGCCGCCGCCCTCGGCGAGGCCGGCCAGGCGGCGCTGCCCTTGGCCATGCGCGGCCAGCTCCACCTGCGCGCCGCCTGGGCCATCCGCCGCGCCATCCGCGAGCACGCCATCGCCCTGGTGCACGCCCACACCTCGCACGCGCACAGCCTCGCCGCCCTCGCCTGCCACGGCACCGGAGTGCCGCTGGTGGTGTCCCGGCGGGTCGACTTCCCGCTCAAGCGCGGCTGGTTCGCCCACTGGAAGTATGCCCAGGCGGTGACGCGCTACGCCGCGGTGTCGCAGGCGGTGGCGCGTGTGCTCATAGCCGGCGGGGTGGCGCCTGAGCACATCGAGGTGATCCATGACGGCATCGACTTCGCGCGCTTCCCGCCGTTGGCGAGCACGCTGCGCCGCGAATTCGCCCTGCCGACCGCGGCCATCGCCATCGGCATCGTCGCCCAGCTCACCGACCACAAGGACCACGCCACCCTGCTCGCCGCCTTCGCCGAGGTCTGCCGCACGCGCGACGACTGCTGGCTGTTCATCATCGGCCAGGGCGAGCTCGAGGGCGAGCTCAAGCGCCAGGCGGCGGGGCTCGCGCTCACGCGCGTGGTGTTCACCGGCTTCCGCAGCGATATCGCCAATCTCCTGCGCGGCCTCGACATCGCCGTGCTCAGCTCCCACCTCGAGGGCCTCGGCTCGTCGCTGATGGATGCCATGTACTGCTCCCTGCCGGTGGTGGCGACGCGCGCCGGCGGCATCCCCGAACTGATCGCGGATGGCAGCGACGGCCTGCTGGTGGGGGTGCGCGACGCGCCCGAGCTCGCCGGCGCCCTGCTGCGCCTGGCGGGCGACCCCGGCCTGCGCCGCGCCCTGGGCGCCGCCGCGCATGCCACCGCGCTTAAGCGCTTCAGCGCTGCGACCATGGCTGCCGGCTACCAGGCGCTCTACCGCCGCCTGCTGGGTTAAGGCCGGCTGGGCCAGTCCGCCGCGCCACAGCCTAAGGGCTACCCCCCCCCCCCAGACCGCCGACTAGCACGCATCGGCAGCTGCAGGCCGCATTCCAGGGCCCCACTACCCGCCAGCTCGCGATTGCCTGGGGTGCGCGGTGGATGATCATGGCCGCATCCGTCTGCCGTCCCCGGTCGCCGGCCCCCCCCGCCTTGATGGCGCCGGCGGGCGGGCCGGCTCAACGCCTGCGCGCCGACGGCGGTACCTCTTTATCCACGGCAGGTTGAGCCGCCCGCGCCACGCCATTTCCAGGATGCCCGACGTGAACACCCACCGGTTCCCCCGCCTGCTGCTCCTCGTCGCCCTCGCCTTCGCCGCCGCCCTGGCGCCGGCGGCCGACGACGCCGGCACCACCATCCGCTTCAACCGCGACATCCGCCCGCTGCTGGCCGAGAACTGCTACCACTGCCACGGGCCCGATCCGGGCAGCCGCAAGGCCAAGCTGCGTTTCGACCGCGAAGATGGCTTCTTCGCCAAGCACGGCGACGACGACCCCACGGTGATTAAGGGCAAGCCCGAGCAGAGCGAACTCTACAAGCGCATCACCACCACGGTCGAGGACGACGTGATGCCGCCGCCGAAGGAGAAGAAGGTCCTCACCACAGCGCAGAAGGACCTCATCAAACGCTGGATCCTGCAAGGCGCCCCGGTCGAGCCGCATTGGGCCTTCATCAAGCCCGAGCGCCCGGAGCTGCCCGCGGTGGCCAACGCCGCCTGGGTCAAGAACCCGATCGACCGCTTCGTCGCCGCCCGCCTGCAGAGCGCCGGTCTCGCCCCGGCGCCCGAGGCCGACCGCCGCACCCTCGCCCGGCGCGTGTGCCTGGACCTCACCGGCCTGCCGCCGGAGCCGGCGCTGGTCGAGGCCTTCGTCGCCGATGGCGCGCCCGACGCCTACGAACGCCTGGTCGACCAGCTGCTCGCCTCGCCGCGTTATGGCGAGCACCGTGCGCGCTACTGGCTCGATGCCGCGCGCTACGCCGACACCCACGGCATGCACTTCGACAACTACCGCGAGATGTGGCCCTACCGCGACTGGGTGATCAACGCCTTCAACGTCGACCAGCCCTTCGACCAGTTCACCATCGAACAGCTCGCCGGCGACCTGCTGCCGCACCCGAGCGACAGCCAGCTGGTCGCCACCGGCTTCCACCGCTGCAACATGACTACCAACGAAGGCGGCACCATCGAGGAGGAGAACCTCTGCGGCTACGCGCGCGACCGCGTCGAGACCACTTCGTGGGTATGGCTGGGCCTGACCGCCAACTGCGCGGTCTGCCACGACCACAAATTCGACCCCCTGCCGACCAAAGACTTCTATTCCATGAGCGCGTTCTTCCGCAACACCACCCAGGGCGGGCTGGACGGCAACGTCAAGGATACCGCGCCGATCCTGCGCATCCTCCGGGCCGACGACCAGACCAAGCTCAAGGGCCTGGAGGACAAGATCGGTGCCGCCAAGCAGGCGGTGGCCGACCGCCGCAAGCACCTGCGTGCCGGCTTCGACGCCTGGCTGGCCAAGGCCACGCTGGCCGAATGGGACACCACCCTCGCCTCCAAGGAGGCGCCCACGCTCAGCCTGCCGCTGACCCAGGCGGACAAGGCCGACACCTCGGACAAGGGCGATAAGGGCGATAAGGGCAAGACCACCGGTGGGACCGTAGCGAAGACCGACGGGCCAGCGAAGACCGACGGGGCTGCCAAGGCCGACAGCTCGCTCAGCGGGCTCTACCGTGGCAGCAAGATCTCGCTCAAGACCATCGAAACCATCAGCTGGGAGGACGGCGGCAAGTTCGGCCGGGTACCGCGCATCACCGAGAAGTCGGCGATGAGCCTGGACGGCGACATGGCCGACTTCGAGCGCGACAAGCCCTACTCCTTCGGCTGCTGGGTCAAGATGCCCAAGGACTTCAGCGGCTCGGCGGCGATCATCTCGCGCATGGACAACGAGGACGGCTTCCGCGGCTGGGACCTCTATGCCCAGGGCAACGAGTTCGCCACCCACCTCATCCACCACTGGAGCGACGATGCGCTCAAGGTGCGCTGCAAGGACGCCTGCCTCAAGCGCGACACCTGGCAGCATGTCTTCGTCACCTACGACGGCTCGGGCAAGGCCGCCGGCCTGCACATCTTCGTCGATGGCAAGCAGGTGCGCACCGAGACCGAGGCCGACACCCTCAAGAGCACCACCCACACCGGCGCGCCCTTCTTCGTCGGTCGGCGCAAGAGCTCGGACATCATGAAGTCGGGCCTGGTGCAGGATGTGCGCGTCTACAACCGCCGGCTGGAGGGCGACGAGATTGCGCGCCAGGCCTTCACCCCGCGAGCGCACGCCATCCTCGCCGAGGCGCCGGACAAGCGCAGCGCCAAGGAGAAGGACGAGTTCTTCGACATCAACTCCGCCGGCGACCTCGAGCTCAAGGCCAGTGACGAGCAGATCGCCGCCCTCGAGCAGGAGCGCAAGGAGCTCATCGATCGCAATCCGGTGACGCACGTGATGCAGGAGAAGCCCAACAGCATGCCGATCGCCCACATCCTCTTCCGCGGGCAGTACGACCAGCCCAAGGACGAGGTCAAGGCGGCGGTGTTCAGCGCGCTGCACCCCTTCCCCGCCGATGCGCCGCACAACCGCCTCGGCCTCGCCCAATGGCTGGTGTCCAAGGATGACGCGCTGATGCCGCGGGTGGTGATCAACCGCTTCTGGCAGGAGGTCTTCGGCGTCGGCCTGGTGCGCTCGTCGGAGGATTTCGGCATCATGGGCGACGCCCCCACTCACCCCGAGCTGCTCGATTGGCTGGCGGTGGAATTCCGCGATGGCGGCTGGGACGTCAAGAAGATGTTCCGCCTGATGGTGACCTCGGCGACCTACCGCCAGGCTGGCCAGAGCAGCACCGAGAAGAACGAGAAGGACGCCGCCAACCGCCTGTTCTCGCGCGGCCCCCGCTTCCGCATGGACGCCGAGATGATCCGCGACTACGCGCTGGCGGCGAGCACCTCGCTCTCCACCGTCATGGGCGGGGCGAGCGTCAAGCCCTACCAGCCCGACGGGGTGTGGGATGCGGTCGGCATGCGCGAAAGCAACACCAAGGTCTACAAGCGCGACAGCGGTGATGCGCTCTACCGGCGCAGCGTCTACACCTTCTGGAAGCGCATGGCACCACCGCCATCGATGGAGATCTTCAATGCCCCCAACCGCGAGACCTCGTGCCTGCGCCGCGAGCGCACCGACACCCCGCTGCAGGCGCTGGTGACGATGAACGACCCGCAGTTCATCGAGGCCGCCCGCCGTCTGGCCCAGCTCGCGCTGGGCACCCCGGGCGACGATGCCCACCGCATCGACCTGATCGCCCACCGCATCCTGGCGCGAGCGTTCAGCGCCAAGGAGAACGAGGTGGTGGGCGGCATCCTCAAGCGCCTGCGCACCGGCTACCAGGGCAAGGCCGACGAGGCCAAGGCCCTGGTCGCGGTCGGCGAATCCAAGCCCGACCCCCAGTTCGATCCCGTCGAACTGGCGTCCTGGACCATGCTCGTCAACGGCCTGTTCAACCTCGACGAAGCGCTCAACAAGTGACCCGCCCGGCCCCCTCCTGCACGGACACCACTGCCATGGCCACGCCCCGCTCGCCGCTCATCCTCCCCACCCGGCGCCAGCTCTTCGCGCGCGGCGCCGGCGCGCTCGGTTCGCTCGCCCTCGGCGGCGCCCTGATCGGCGGCAGCGCGCGCAGCCTCGCCGCAGGCGAGCCGCCGGCGGTGCTTAGCCCGGGCGCGCCCGGGCCGCACTTCCCGGGCAAGGCCAAGCATGTCATCTACCTGCACATGGTCGGCGGCCCGTCGCAAATGGACCTCTTCGACTACAAGCCGGGGATGAAGGATTTCTACGACAAGGACTTGCCGGCCTCGATCCGCAATGGCCAGCGCCTGACCACCATGACCTCGGGCCAGGCGCGCTTCCCGGTCGCACCGTCAAAATTCAACTTCCAACAGCACGGCCAGTGCGGCATGTGGATCACCGACCTGCTGCCCTACACCGCCAAGCATGCGGATGAGATCTGCTGGATGCGCTCGCTGCACACCGACGCCATCAACCACGAACCGGCGATCACCGAGATGCAGACCGGCAACATGGTCACCGGGCGGCCCTGCATGGGCGCCTGGGTGTCGTACGCCCTCGGCTCGCTCAACCAGAACCTGCCGACCTTCGTGGTGATGGTCGCCACCCCGTCCAACCGCGAGCAGGAGCAGGCGATCAGCGGTCGCCTGTGGTCGGCAGGCTATCTGCCCGGCGAGCATGCCGGGGTGAGCTTCCGCAGCGCGGGCGACCCCATCCTCTTCATCAACAATCCACCGGGCGTCTCCGAGGTCATCCGCCGCACCACCATCGACGGGCTGAAGGAGCTCAACCAGCTCAACTTCGAGCGTCTCGACGACATCGAGACCCAGACCCGCACCAGCCAGTACGAGATGGCCTACCGCATGCAGTCGAGCGTGCCCGAGCTGACCGCGATCGACAAGGAGCCGGAGAGCACCTGGGGGCTGTACGGCGCCGAGGCCAAGAAGCCGGGCACCTTCGCCAACTCCGCGCTGATGGCGCGCCGGCTGGTCGAGCGCGGCGTGCGCTTCGTGCAGATCTACCACAACAACTGGGACCACCATTCCAACGTCGGTGGGCGCATGCCCTCGCAGTGCAAAGACGTCGACCAGGCGTGCGCCGGCCTGCTCGAGGACCTCAAGAGCCGCGGCCTGCTCGACAGCACGCTGATCATTTGGGGCGGCGAATTCGGGCGCACCATCTATTCGCAGGGCGGGCTGTCGAAGGACAACTACGGGCGCGACCACCATCCGCGCTGCTTCACCATGTGGATGGCCGGCGCCGGGGTCAAGGGCGGCACCATCTTCGGCGAGACCGACGATTTCTCCTACAACATCGTCAAGGATCCGGTGCACATCCACGACTTCCACGCCACCATCCTGCAGCTCCTCGGCTTCGACCATGAGCGGCTGACCTACCGCTACCAGGGCCTCAACAGCCGGCTCACCGGGGTCGAGCCGGCGCAGGTGATCAAGGCCCTGCTCGCCTGAGATCAGGGGGCGGGCGGTGCGGGCGGCGCCAGCGGTGCGGGCGGCGGTGCGGGCGGCGCCGCCGGTGGCACCGCTGGCGGCACTGCCTGCTCCATGTGCTTGCGCGGGTGGGTGAGGCGGTGGAGCAGCAGGACCAGCGCCCACGCCACCGCCAGCAGCACCACCACTTGCGCCACCCGCACGGTGATGTGGTCGACCAGCTCGCGCAGGTTGTCGTTAACCTTCTCCACCGAGGTGTCGGCGCCGCCGAGCACGATGTGCAGGCGCTTCTCGAGCTCGGGCGCGCTGGTGACGGTGTTGAGCGCGTCGACCGCGCTCCTGATCTCGCGCGCACTCGCCTCGGTGGCCTGGAGCGCGGTGGTGTAGTCGCGGATGTCGAAGGGGCGACCGGGCGCGACGGGGGCGGGGGTCGGCGCGCCCGGCGGCGGGCGGAAGCTGGCGATGAAGCCGTCGACGCTCTTGACCAGGCCGTCAAGCGCGCGCGCCGCGCGCTCGAGCGCATCGGCGGTGGCCTGGGCGCGCTCGAGTGTGCCCTGGGTGGTCTTCTGCGCCTCCTTGCTCTGATCGAGCAGAGCGTTGGCCTCGACGCGCAGGCGCATCGGCAGGTCCTTGACCGTCTGCCCGAGCTCCTTGGCGGTCGCCCCGAGATCCTTGACCGTGAGCTGGAGCTCGTGCAGGTCGCTGAGCGCGTTGCGCGCGGCGTCCTGCTCCTGGATCTCGACCGCCATCATCTCGACGTACCAGCTCAGCAGGCGCGGGTAGCGCGCGGCGAGCTCGACTGCGCGCGCGCCGACATCGGCGAGCTGGTGCAGTGCATCGCTGCCCTTGCTCACGCCGTTGAGCGCATCGAAGGGCGCGAGCGGGATGGAGAGGATGCTCTGGAGGTGGCTGACGCTGAGCAAGTCGGCGAGGATGTTGCTCTTCTCGATCTGCGCCGCGGCGAACAGCTCGCCGCTCCCGACCGCCTCGGTGATCTCCTGCTTGAGGGCGGCGAAGCGTTCGGGTGTCAGCACCCGCTGGACGATGCCTTCGGCCTCCTCGCGCAGCTTATTCACCGCATCGACCGCGATCGCCTGGTGGCCAGCGAACACGGCCTTGCCGTTGCCGGTCTGGTAGTAGGCCTCCATCGAGATGGTGAGGTACCACAGCTCGACCATCGACACCACGGCGTTGGAGCGCCCGAGCGACTCGCCGACGAACTCGGCGGTGCGGATGCGCATGCGCAGGGTGTAGAGCCGGACCTCGTTGTGCGGCTCGCCCTTGTCGATGTCCATCGCGGCGCGGTCGATGCGCCCCTCGAGGCGGCGGGTGAAGGCGAGCAGGGTGGGCCCGAGGTCCTCGGGCGCGATCTGCGAGGAGGGCGCGCTCTGGTTGCCGCCGGCGGCGGGGCCGCTGCGGGTGCTGGCAATGTCGACGTCGCTGCACGAGACGAGCAGGAGCAGGCAGCCCAGCAGGAGCAGCTTGGCGGGCATGGGGTTGGAGGATAGCGTCCCGGACGACGACGCAAACGCGCCATCCCGCCCGCACCGGGGGACCCCGGAGGAGGGCGAGGTGCGCAAACATCCCGGTCAGGCGCCATCCTGGTGCTACCCCCCTCGCCGCGCGGGCCCGCCCGCGCCCATGGCCATTGACCTGGGCGAACCGTGCAGAGAACAGGCCACACCCCCCCCAGGTCCTGGCGGCAACGCCGGAGCCGAACGGGGCGTAGAAATTGCCCGCACTGCTCCGCACCCCACCTCCCCACCCGAGGAACCCCGCCATGCTCAAGTCCCTCCCGCTCGCCTCCCTCCTGGGCCTCGCGCTGTGCGCCGGCACCCTCGGTGCCGAGGACAAGGCGGCGCTGCCGGCACCGGATGCGGACGGCTTCATCACCATCTTCAACGGCAAGGACCTCACCGGCTGGGGCGGTCTGGAGAGCTTCTGGTCGGTCAAGGACGGGGTGATCAGCGGCCACGAGACCAAGGAAGGCTCCAAGCAGACCTTCCTCACCCTCACCAGCACCAACGTCAGCGACTTCGAGCTGCACATCAAATACAAGTTCGCCACCCCGGACGGCAATTCCGGCATCCAGTACCGCTCCAAGCTGATCGACCCGGCGACCTGGCGCGTCGGCGGCTACCAGGCCGACTGCGATGCCAAGGGCGGCTACGACGGCTCGATCTACGACGAGGCGAGCATCGCCGGCGGGCGCGGCACGATGAGCAACCGCGGCGCCAAGACCACCTGGGACGCCGACAACAAGCGCCACGACGACAAGCTCACCGAGAGCAACGAGGACCTCAAGAAGATCATTAAGATCGGCGACTGGAACGATGTGGTGCTGATCGCCAAGGGCAACCACGTCACCTACACCATCAACGGGCACCTCACCACCGACCTCACCGATGAGAGCCCCAAGGCGCTCAAGGAGGGCGTGCTCGCGCTGCAGCTGCACGCCGGCTTCACCATGGAAGTCCAGTTCAAGGACATCCGCATCAAGCTCCTCAACGACAAGTAGCTTCACGCGGTTGCCGGCGGCGGAGCCCCCGCGCACAGCGCGTGGGGCCGCTTCCGCGATATCGTCGCAGAGTCAGTCAATGCAGTGCGTTGCGTCGGCGCTCAGGAGCGGATCCTGGGCGCCGATTGCATTAAATATGGGTGTGTAGGAGACCCCTACATCGTCGAGCGGGCTCAGGCGGTGTATGCTCTCGCCAGACCTACCCAGGAGAG
>JAYVMM010000893.1:0-5497 GCA_043758975.1 Planctomycetota bacterium
CCTTGGCGGCGCGGCGCGACGGGCACCGGCTCGTTCGGCGCCGAGCGCTCGCCGGCCGGACCGGGGGCGGGGCCAGCGCCAGGGCTGGCGCGCCAATTCTTGCCGAGCACGAACATCACCGCCATCGAGGCCAGCCAGGCCACCATCAGCAGCATGGCGAGATCGCCCGAGAGCTGCAGCACATAGCGCTTGCTGCCGCTTGCCGGGTAGGCCGGCAGCAGCGGCGGCGGAAGGCCGCGGTTCTGCGGCAGCGCCTGGGCGAGCGGCTGGAGATTAGGCGACGGGGCCTGGCCGGTGAAGGCCTCGGTCTTGGCCTCGTCGCCGGCGGCTGACGGAACCCCGGTCTGCTCGGTGATGCGCCTTTGCACCTGCTGCAGGGTCGAGTAAACTTGATCGGTCCGCCGCCGGAACATGCTGTCGGTGCCTCCGAGATTCCTCGCCGCGACATCGGCGCGCGCACGCGTCGATGGCATGCCGAAGCCCAGCATGGTGGCCGATGCCGGCAAAACCAGTGTCAGTTGCTGCCCACGGAGGAGCATGGATCCCGCCCTCGCCCTTTCCGCGCTGACCCAGCAGCCGGTGGTCATCGAGCGCTCGACCGCTGAGCTGCGCGGCGAGCTGCTGCCGGTGCTGATCCCACTCGCCGCGCTCCCCCCGGCGGCGCGCGCGCAATGGCTGCTGCCGCACGAGGAGATCGAGCTCGCCACCCGCGTCAGCGCCGCCCTCGAAGCCGGTCTCGAACGCCCGGCGTGGACGCTGATCGCGCACCAGACCAACCCCCTGGTCGGGCGCTTGGACCTGGTGCTCAACCTGTGGTGTGCGCGCGAACTCGCCCGCCTCGGCCTGAGCGGACGCCAGAATGGCTGGCTGGTGGTGATCACCGGCGCCCCCGGCGCCCCCGCCACCCCCGTGCCCGCCGGGCTTGAGAGCGACACCACCCTCGCCCTGGCGAGCGTGCACGACATGTTCTCGTCGCTGAATTGGCCGCGCTGGAGCGGGCCGCTGCTGCTGGTGGTGGGCCAGCCCGCCGCCGGCGATCCGGCGCCCGGGCGGGAGGAGCTCATCCGCCCGGCGCTGCCGGTGCTGCGCATGCGCCCCCCCGCCGCCGGCACCACCCCGGCAGAGGACCTCGCAGCGCGCCTCGCCACCGTGGTGCTCGAACTCACCGCCCCGCCCGCCCGCGGCTGGCCGCTCTGGCTCCAGTTCGGCCTCGAGGAGGTGGCCAAGGCCAAAGTGCGCGGCGAGGGCCCCAGTCCGCTCAGGATGCTGGCGCTGCGCCAGCAGGCCGGCGCCGCGGCGCTGACCGCCCTGCTCACCGCGCCAGCGCCCGAACGAGCGCTGTGCGCGGCGCTGTGTGCGCCTTTGGTGCACACCAAGCGCCGCCCGCAGCTGCCCAATTTCCTCGACCTCCTGCGCCACGATGTCGACGTCGCCGGCGCCCTACGCCTGGCCTACGGCCTGACCATCGACCAGCTGGTGGTGGAACGCTGAGCCGGCCGCTGTCCCGCGAACGCCAGCCCAAAAGGATGCCATGATCCCGATCCCACCGCAGTGCCCGCCGTCCACGCCGTCCCCGCTGTCCCGGCGCGCGCGCCACGCCGCACGACGGGCGCCGTTGCTGGCGCTGGCGATGCTGCTGGCGGGCGCGGGCGCGCACGGCGCCGAGTCCCCCGCCGAAGTGGGCGCGACCATCCAGCTCGACATCGCCGCCCTGCTCGACATCCGCCCGGTGTCCACCCTCACCGCCGGCAAGCTGGTGGGCTGGGAGGGCGGCATCGATGGCGGCGGGCGCGGCGACGGCTACCTGACCATGGCGGCGGCTCTCGCCCATGGCGACCAACAGCCGCACGCCATCCCCGATGCGGCAGCCTTCCCCGCCACCGCCCGCCATCCCGCCATCGACCTGCACTACGCCAATGACGATGGCCTCGGCAAGCAGGCGCATGCGGTGGCCGGCACCGGGGAGTTCTCCATCGCGCTCCCCCCGCAGCGCTACCGCGAGCTCGCGCTCGCCCTGACCAGCTCGGAAGGCGCCTCACGGCTGCATATCACCTTCGCCTACAGCGATGGCACCGCGACCAGCGAGGCGGTCTGTCCCGATTACTACCAGGACCTTCCCGCTGATAGTCCCGACCTCAGCATCCTGGTCGGCGATCTCGCCAAATGGAACCGCGACAGTGCCATGGCCGAGCGCAACCACCACAATATCGACGTCCTCGCGCTCCATCCCGACCCCGCGCGCACTCTCACCAAGCTGACGGTGGCCAAGGCCGCCGGCGGCTACCTGGTGCTGTGGGGCGGAGCTGGGGTGGTGGCCGGGAAGTGACGCACGCGCGCGTGCGCACGGGCGAAAAGCACCAGCGCGACTGAAAATCGCCATGGTCAACCCGCCCTCCCCCTCTACCGTCACCGCCAGCCGGCGGCGCCGCGCGCGAGCGCGCGCGATGAGCCGCGGTCCTCTCCGCCACCGCATCCGGGAGCTGCGCGCACGCCCATGAGCATCACCGCCCCCCTGCTCGCCTTCGCCGCTGCGCTCGCCGGCCTGGCCCTGAGCGCGGACGCCGCCGAGGCGCATGGCGCGCCTGCCCCCTGCCGCATCGCGGTGGTGGAGAAGGGCAGCGGCTGGCCGGTGCCGCTGATCGAACTGCGCACCACCGACAATTTGCGCCTGGTCAGCGACAACGCCGGGCTCATCGCCTGCGACGCCCCCGAGCTGATGGGGCGGGCGACGTGGTTCGAGGTCGTCGGCCACGGCTACGAGGTGCCCAAGGATGGCTTCGGCTACCACGGCGTCCGCCTCACCCCGCTCGCCGGCGCCAGCCTGACCGTGGAGGTGACGCGCACCAGCCTGGCCAAGCGCATCGGGCGGCTGACCGGCGGCGGACTGTTCGCCGAGAGCCAACGCCTCGGCGGCGCCCTCGACTGGCGCGAATCAGGCATCACCGGCTGCGACAGCGTACAGTGCGTGCGCTACCACGACCGCTTGCTGTGGTTGTGGGGCGATAGCGGCATCTACTCCTATCCGCTCGGCATCTTCAGCAGCTCGGGCGCGCAGAGCGCGCTGCCCGCGCCCGAGGCGCTGGTGCCACCGCTGCGCCTGGTGCTCGACTACTTCCATGACGAGCAAGGCCATCCGCGCGGCATCTCACCCATCCCCGGCGACGGTCCGACCTGGGTCTTCGGTATGGCGACGGTGGGCGACCATGCCGGGGCCCAGCGCTTGGTCGGCTGCTATTCCAAGATCCACGGCAGCCTGGAGGCCTACGAGGTCGGCCTGGCGGTGTGGAACGACGGCCCACAGCGCTTCGAACGCCACAAGGTGATCTGGACCAAGAGCGCCGATGCCAAGCGGCCCAAGGCGGTGCCCGACGGCCAGGCGGTGCCATGGAGCGATGCGGCGGGCAAGGACTGGCTACTGTTCGGCAACCCCTTCCCCTACCTGCGCTGCCCGGCCACCTTCGAGGGCTGGCAGGACCCCTCGAGCTGGGAGGCGATGGTGCCGCAAGCCACGGTGGCCTCCGCCGCCGGCGCCGCCGTCACCCCCCATACCGGCTGCATCGCCTGGAGCCCGTGGCGCAAGCGTTGGGTCGCGATCTTCGTCGAACGCGGCGGCTCATCATCCTTCCTCGGCGAACTGTGGTACACCGAGGCTGAGCAGCCGGGCGGGCCGTGGGGCACCGCCGTCAAGGTGCTCAGCCATGACCACTACACCTTTTACAATCCGCGGCTGCACCCGGAATTCACTCCGGCCGGCAAGCCCTACCTCTACTTCGAGGGCTCCTACAATACCCTCTTCACCGACCATACCGCGCCGACGCCGCGCTACGACTACAACCAGATCCTCTACCGCCTCGACCTCGACGATCCCCAGCTCGCGCCCGCGCAGCGCCAGTAATCCGCCGACGGCCCGCTGCCTGACGAGCGCCGCGGACGCGACTGCCACCGACGCTACCGACCACCCTCCCCCCATCTAGGCGGCGGGGAGGCGGACGGGCGCAGCGGGGTCTAGAGCGCGAAGATGCGGTCGCTGACCACCTGGAAGCGCTGCATCAGATCGTCCATGTTCTCGCGCGGAACATGGCCGATCTCCTTCCATTGGCGCTGCAGCTCCTTGAGGTCGTCGCGAAACCAGCGCGCGTTCTCGTGCTTGAGCAGCTCCTCGGCCTCGGTGATGATCGCCTGCTTCTTGGCCAGGTTCTCCTGGCGCTCGTGCTCGCGCTTGTCGAGATGCTCCTTGCAGGTGGCGTAGATGCGATCGCAGCCGCCGCGGAAGCGCGTCCAGATAGTCTCGACCTGCTCGCGCGGCACATGGCCGCAGGACTTCCATTTCGCCTGCAGCTCCTTGACCGCGCGCAGGCGCTCCTCGGGATCGCCCATGCGCGCGTGCTGGAAGCGCCCGCCGATGGCGGCGCCGGTACCGAGCTTGGCGAGCTCTTCGCACTCGAGCGCGAGCTCCTCGACCGCTACGCAGAGGCCGGTCTTGACCGTGAGGTTCCCGACTTGCTCCTGGTGGCGGGCGTCGAGCTCGGCGCGGTGGCGGGAGAAGAAGTCGTCGCAGACGGTGCGGAAGCGCGTCCACACCTCCTGGTCGCGCTCGCGCGGCACCGGCCCGATGGCGCGCCAATCCTGCTGGATGGCCTTGAAGCGGTCCCACGCCACGCGCTTGCCAGCGAGGTCGGCGGGGCTGCCGGCGAGCCCGACCGGCCCCAGCTGGGCGAGGCCCTCGGCCTCGGCGATGAGCGCGAGCTTGCGCTCGAGGTTGGTCTGGCGCTGGGCATCGAGCTCGGCGAAGTAGCCCTGGCAGCGCGCGAACTGCGTCTCGCAGGCGGCGCGGAAGCGCCCCCAGGCCGCCTCACGGCGGTCGCGCGGCAGCGGCCCGAGCTTCTTCCAGTCCGCCTGCGCCTGCTTGACCCCGCGCGCCACCTCGGCAAATTCCGTGATCTCCTGCAGCGCCTCGACGCGGGCGGTGAGCTCCTCGGCCTTGGCGAAGTGGGCGAAGCGCTCCCAGTCCTCGGCCTCCTGCAGCGCGCGCACCGGCACGAAGGCGGTGTCGCAGGCGGCGCGGAAGCGCGTGCGCAGGCCCTGGATGAGCTCGAGGCGCAGCGCGCCAACCCCCTTCCACTCGGCCTGCAGCTGGCGGATGCGCTCGAAGCGCGCGCGCAGCTCTTGCTCGGCCGGGGCGCTCGCGGCGAGCGCCTCGGCTTCGGCAGCGAGGGCATTGAGGCGATCAAGGCGCTCGCGCGTCTGGGTGTCACGCTGGCTGCGCACCTCGCGCCGGCGATCCTTGAAGCGCTGGTAGGCGTCGAGGAAGCGCGCGCGCAGCGGATGGCCGGGATGTACCCCGGCGGTGAGTAGGCTCCAGCGCTTGTGCAGCAGTCGATACTGGTCCTGGGCGCCGCGCCAGTCCGGCGCCTCGACCAGGCCCTCGGCAGCGGTGGAGATGGTCTCGAGCTCGGCGCTGGCCGCTTGGTCGAGCTCGACCGCGGCGGGGGCCGTC
>JAYVMM010000894.1:0-2340 GCA_043758975.1 Planctomycetota bacterium
GAGGTCGCCTTCCACATGGCGCCCGGCGCCAGCTACGCCTTCTCCTCCGCCGGTCGCTCACAGGTCTCGTTCCAGAACAGCATCATCGCGCTGCAGGGCTACGGCTGCACCCTGATCTGCGACGACATCGGCTTCCAGGATGAACCGATGTTCCAGGATGGCCCGGTGGCCCAGGCGGCGGCAGCCTTCGTCGCCGCCGGTGGCATCTTCTGCTCCGCCGCCGGCAACGGCGGCAATACCGGCATCCAAATGATCTATGCCTCCGCCACCAGCGCGAGCGACCCGCACACCGGCGGCTTCCCCAACGGCAACACCTTCACCAATTGGGGCATCGGCGGCGCCACCCCGTCTTTCCTGCCCCTATTGGTCCCGGCCGGCGCCACCTTGTCAGTGACCCTGGAGTGGAACCAGCCCTACCAGAGCTACGGCCTGGGGTCCGGCGCCGCCACCGACCTCAATCTCTACATCTACTCGCAGCCCAACGCCGCCCCGGCGAACCTGCTCGATTCGAGCATCGACGGCCAGGGTGGCGATTTCAACGGCGTCAGCTCCGGCGATCCCTGGGAGGGGGTCATCTTCCCCAATCCATTAAGCAGCCCGGTCACCGTCTACCTGGCGGTGGACCGCTTCAGCGGCCCGAGCAGCAACCTGGTCATGCGCCTGATCCTCAGCACCGACAGCGGCACCCTCACCTGCTCCAGCCCCAATGTGATGATCGCCGGCACCATCCAGGGCCATCCCTCGGCCACCGCAGTGCTCGGCATCGCCGCCGCCAATTGGTCCACGCCGACCCAGGTCGAGCCCTTCACCTCGCTGGGCGGCTGGGGCACGAGCGGCGTGCCCTACTACTTCGACACCGCGGGCAATGCCCTGAGTGGGGCGCCGCAGCTGCGCAACAAGCCCGATCTCACCGGCCCCGACGGGCTCTTCGTCGCCGATGGCAATTTCGTCTTCCCCGGCCCCAACACCCCGCCCGTCCCCCAGGGCTTCTACGGCACCTCCTGCGCGACCCCGGCGGTGACCGCGGCGGCGGCGCTCGCCTGGTGCGTGCAGCCGGGCCTGACCAACCAACAGCTCATCGCCGAGCTTGAGGCCTCGGCCACCGACATCACCGCCAGTCCGGCAGCTGCCGGAGCCGATGGCTGGTCGGGCCATGGCCTGGTCAACGCCATGGCCTCGATCGGCTCCACCATCACCGGGGTCACCACCATCACCGCCACGCCCTCCAGCGGCACCCTGGGCACCGGCACCATCAGCATCACGGTCACCTTCACCCATGCGGTGACCGTCACCGGCACCCCGGTGCTGACGCTCAACACCACGCCGGCGCGCCAGGCGATGTACAGCTCGGGCAGTGGTACCAGCAGCTTGACCTTCACCTACACCGTCGGCGCCGGCGACAGCAGCTCCCACCTCGATCTCGCCAGCGCCAGCGCGCTGAGCGGCGGCACCATCACCTCGAGCCTGCCGGTGGCGCTCGGGCTGCCCGCACCGGGCAAGCCGGGCTCGCTCGGCGCGAATTCCTCGCTGGTCATCGCGGCGGTGCCGGATGGTCTCACCGTCAACGCCAGCCCGGCGACCTCCAACGGCACCGCCTTCACCTTCACTTTCACCTTCGCCCTGCCGGTGACCGGCTTCAACGCCGGCATGATCCAAGTCACCAACAGCACCAAGGGCGCCTTCACCGCGCTCTCCGGCGCCACCTACACCCTGGCGGTGACCGCCACCGCCATCGCCGCCGACCAGACCGAGACCGTCACCGCCAGCGTCGCCGCCGGGGTGGTCACCGACATCGCCGGGAACCCCAATCTGGCCGGCAGCGGCAGCGCGCTGGTCGACACCACGCCGCCGACCCTGACCATCACCCTGGCCGCCTCCGCGCTGTACAGCGGGCAGAGCGACCTTGCGACCTTCACCTTCAGCAAAGCCATAGTCGGCTTTTCCGCCGCCAGCGTCACCGTCAGCGGCGGCAGCCTCGGCGCGCTCAGCGGCGGCGGCGCGGTCTACACCATGCCGCTGCTCGCGGGCGTGGTCGGCACTCTGAGCGTGGATGTGATCCCGGGCTCCCTGCACGACCACGCCGGCAATGCGCTGGCTACGCCCATCACCGCCGCCATCGCCACGGTCAGCGCCCCGCCGCCCGCGAGCAGCAGCAACAAGTGCGGCTTCGGCAACTTCTTCGGCTTCCTGCTCTTCGGCGGCCTGCTCGCCCTGCGCCGCGCCGCTGCGTCCCGGCGCTAGCGCGCACAGCAGGCCCGGGGCGCGGGCGTGGGCTTGATCTCGCCGGGCGGCTATGATGGTGCGCACAGCGTGCGCAACCCGCCCCACTTCGCCTTCGCC
>JAYVMM010000895.1:0-4028 GCA_043758975.1 Planctomycetota bacterium
GGCGCCGGCGCCGGCGCCACGGCGCGCACGATGGTTTCGCCGAAGCGCACCTCCACCACCTCGACCGCGGCGTCCTGGGCGATGAACTCGCCGTGCATGGTGGTGGCGCTGAGGTCCTGGTCGCCGAGCGAGACGAAACCGCTCGGGCGCAGCTCGGTGCGCGCATGGCCACGCCGTCCGACCAGCGGGCCGCCGGCATCGGCGCGGTCGCTGAGCGGGCCCTCGGAGGTGGCGGTGATCTCCGCCGAGACCGCCAGGCGCCGGATCAGGCGCATCTTCGGCAGGTAGATCACCACCACGGCAACCCCGCCGGCGGCGGCGATGAAACTGAGCGTGCTGTCGCCCAGCGCCGAGAACAGATCGTGGCTCCAGTTCGGCGAACCGGGGTGGAACTGCTCAGCGGTGGGCATGAAGGAGAGCACCAGGCCGGTCATGCCCACCGCCAGACCGGTGAGGGCGAGCAGGCCGCCGGTATGCACCACGAAGAGCTCGACCACCACGCAGGCGATGCCGATCAGCACCAGCACCACGTCGATGGAGTTGGCGAGGTCCTGGTAGTACTGGCAGACGAAGAAGGCGATGCCGCAAATGGTGGCGAGCACCGCCCACAGGCCCATCGGCGCCTTGAACTCGAGGACCAGGAAGAGCACCGCCCCGGCCGCCATCAACGGCGCCCAGCCGGCGAGATACCAGCTGAGCTCCTCGACCTGGGTGGGGGCGAGCGTGGCCACCGCTTCGGGCTTGACCCCGAGTTGGCGGTAGAGCTCGCTCAGATCGGTGACCAGCGCGGTGGCCATGCCCTCGCGAACTGCTTCCTGGCCGGTGTAGCTGATCAGGCGGTCGTGGCCGGAGATCAGCACCTTGTCGCCGCTCTTGAGCGTGGGGTGGTCGGCGAGGAAGCCGGGCAGGTCGTCCTCGATGACGAACACCGGCCCATGCTTGAGTTCGAAGCGGTAGAGATCCTGGTCGAGCGCGGTCATCTTGACCAGCTTGGCCTCGTTCCAGCCGCGCTTCTGCGCGATGCCGCGCAGGCTGGCGCGCACCGCGGTGTTGATCTTCTCCGGCAGGTACTCGATCTTGCCGTCCGAGCCCTGGGTGATGACGCCGATGTCGCCGATGCGCGCGTGGTCGGTGAGGTAGATGCGCTGGGTCGAGTAGGCGATCATCGCGCCCGCTGACCACGCCTTGACATCGACGAAGGCGATCAGCTGCGGTCCGTCGGTGGGCACGCTGAGCAGGGTGTTGGCCATGTCGAGGGCGGCGCCGAGCTCGCCGCCGTTGGTGGTGAGGTGGATGATCACGGTGTCGAACTTCTGGCTCAGCGCCTGATCCATGGAGCGGCGCAGGAACACCGCTTTGCCGTGGTCGATCATGCCCTCGATCGGGATGCAGGCGCAGCGGCCACCGGGGCGCGCGAGAGTGGCGTGCGCGACGGCGCCCGGCTCGCTTTTGGCGGCGTCGGCGGGCGCTGGGCCGCCGGGGGCGGCTTCGCCGGCGGTCAGCGGTGGACTGCCGGCGAGGATGAGGGTGCAGAAGAGCAGGCGGAGGATGGCGGCAGACATGGCGGTCGAGTGTCAGCGGCGCCAGGCGCATGACCAGCCGAAATTGTGACAGCCGGTGCAGACGCGCGTCCGGACCTGGCTGGCGCCCGCCGCAACGCCCTGGTTGGATACACCGCCTCCACCCGGCCATGGTGCTGCTTGCAGGGCGTCCGCGCGGGCGCATAACGCCCGCCTTCGCGAAGGGATGCCCATGCCAAAGCAGGGGAACGTCGTCGTCGGCCAGAGTGGTGGGCCGACGGCAGTGATCAACCAGACCCTGATCGGGGTGGTTGCCGCCGCGCTCAAGCAGCCGCAGACCTTCCGCAAGGTCTATGGCGCCATCCACGGCATCCAGGGCATCATCGACGAGAACTTCTGCGACTTCGCGCTCGAGGACCCGGCCAACCTCGAGATCGTCGCCGGCACGCCCTCGGCTGCGCTCAAATCAGTGCGCCTCAAGCCCACCCCCGAGATCTGCGCCAAGGTGCTGGCCCAGTTCAAGAAGAACGAGGTGCGCTACTTCTTCTACATCGGCGGCAACGACACCGCCGAGACCGCGCACATCATCAACGAGATGGCGGAGAAGGACGGCTACGAGCTGACCTGCTTCCACTGCCCGAAGACCATCGACAACGACCTGCGCGTCACCGACCACTGCCCGGGCTACGGCTCGGCGGCGAAATTCGTCGCCCAGGCCTTCATGGGCGACAACCTCGACAACCGCTCGATGGGCGGCATCAAGATCAACGTGGTGATGGGGCGCAACGCCGGCTGGCTGACTGCGGCGGCGGCGCTGGCGCGGGTGTTCCCCGACGACGGCCCGCACCTCATCTACTGCCCCGAAGTGGACTTCTCGATGCCGCAGTTCGGCAGCGACGTGCTCAAGGTCTACCAGCGCCTCGGGCGCTGCGTGATCGCCATCTCCGAGGGCATCCACGGCATCGGCGGCGCCGACATCATCGATCTCGGTGAGACCGACAGCCACGGCAACAAGCAGCTCTCCGGTTCGGGGGCGCTCGGCGACTACCTGTCCGCGCAGCTCAAGTCCTTCCTCAGTCGCGCCCAGCCGGGTGGGAAGTTCCGCATCCGCGCCGACACCTTTGGCTATCTCCAGCGCTGCTTCCCCGGGGTGACCAGCGAGGTCGATGCCGCCGAGGCGCGCCTGGCCGGGAGTGCCGCGGTGGTGGCGGCGCTCAATGGCACCACCAGCGGCTCGATCGCCTTCCGCCGCACCGGCGAGGGCGCCGCCTACGGCATCGAGACCTTCGTCACCCCGCTGCGCTCGGTGGCCAAGGAGACCAAGGCGATGCCGCGCGACTGGCTCAACGCCGCCGGTAACGATGTGGTCGAGGACAAGCTGCTGCCCTATTTGCGTCCGTTGGTCGGGCGCCTGCCGGCGATCGGACGCTTGGCCATGGCGAGCGCAAAAAAGGCGTAAGCGGTCCGTACATGGGGCATACGAGGGCGCCGCCGGAGCAACCGTAAGCGGTTCACGTCCATGATCTTGGTGTTGTTTTGACCGTGGATCTGCACGCATTGGACACCTGCTGCCTGGAGCGCTGGTCATGTGATGCGGCGGGCAGGGCGTTGGGCGGATTCCCCCTGGCCTTTGCCGCGGAGTCGACTACAGACGGGCCCTCAATTGGTCCCCCGCGGTGACCATACCGCCAGGCGATAGCTGCTGCCGACTTCTCCCTGTCCGATCACCGGCCGTCAACCCAAGCCAAGAAAACCACCATGAGCACGACCGACTCCCTGCCCGTCCCCGACCACAATGCGAAGCGGCTGCTCTTCGCCGGCTTCATGGCCATCCTCGCCGCGGGCGTCGGCTTCGCGGTGCGTGGCGGCATCTTCGCCAATTGGGCGACGGATTTCGGATTCACCGGTGCCCAGCTCGGCGCGATCGGCGGCGCCGGCTTCACCGGTTTCTGCTTCGGCATCATCATCGCGGGGACCTTGGTCGATAAGCTCGGCTACGGCAAGATGATCATCGCCTGCTTCGCCCTGCATGTCATCTCTGCCTTCGTCACCTTCGGCGCGACCATCGGTCAGCCCCAGGACGTCTCCTACATGTATCTGTTCTGGGGCATGTTCATCTTCGCCATGGCCAATGGCGGCCTGGAGGGCGTCGCCAACCCCCTGGTCTCGACCCTGTTCCCGCAGGATCGCACCCACTACCTCAACATCCTGCATTCGAGCTGGCCGGCCGGCCTGGTCCTCGGTGGCCTCATCGGCTCGACCCTCGGCAGCGGTCCTAATGCGGCGAGCTGGAAGGTCCAGCTCGGGCTCTACCTCATCCCGGTGCTGATCTACGGCGTGCTCTTCATGGGCCAGAAGTTCCCCAAATCGGAGGCGGCGCAGAAGAAACTGCCCTTCGGCGAGATGCTCAAGGACATCGGCCTGCTCGGCGGCCTGGTGGTGTGCGCGCTGCTCGCGATGTTCTTCGGTCAGGATGTGTTCGCGCCGCTGATGGCCAAGAATCCCGGC
>JAYVMM010000896.1:0-4003 GCA_043758975.1 Planctomycetota bacterium
CCAACGTGCTGCCCTTCACGGGCGGGGCCTACAAGGTCATGCGCGAGAAGCGCAACCTGCCGGCAGGCGACATCAATCAGCTGTGTCCGCAGCTGCCGGAGGACCTCACCCGGGCGAGCATGGCCCTGCTCGAGACCGATCCCCGGCACCGCCCGCAGCAGGCGGGCGACGTCCTGCGCCGCCTCGCCTCGCCAGGCGCGCAGCCGGTCACCACCAGCTTCCGCGTGCCGCCCGAGATCGGCCTGGTCGGGCGCGCCGAGCAGCTGGCGCAGCTGACGCTGGCCTGGCGCACGGTGGTCGAGCGCCAGGTCCCGGCCATCCTGCTGGTGCAGGGCGCCTCCGGCATCGGCAAGACCGCCCTGGTCAACCAGTTCGTCCTCGGCCTGGAAGAGGGCGCGCCGCTGATCCTGCGCAGCCGCTGCTACCAGCACGAGTCGCTGCCCTTCAAGGCGCTCGACGAGCTGGTCGATGCGCTGGTCGAGCACCTCAACACCATCGAGGAGGTGCTGGTGCGGCACCTGCTGCCCGACCAGGTGCAGTACCTCGCCCGCCTGTTCCCCTCGCTGCGCCTGGTGCGCGGCATCGAGCGCATCGCCACCGACATCAGCGCCGACCTCGATCCGCACGAGATGCGGCGGCGGGGCTTCGGCGCCCTGCGCACCCTGCTGCACCGGCTTTCCGAGCGCACGTGCCTGCTCATCACCATCGACGACATCCAATGGGGCGACGACGACAGCATCAATGCCCTGGTCGAGGTGCTCGCCCCGCCGGCGGCGCCGGCAATGATGCTGGTGATGTGCGCGCGCAGCGACGATAGCGGCCCCTTGGTCGACCAGGCGCGCGCGCAGTTCGCCAAGTCCGGCATCGCCCCGGTCGAGGTGGCGCTGGGGCCGCTCGCGGGCGAGGAGGTCGATGAGCTGACCCGGCGCCTGATGCGCCAGAGCGGCACCAGCGATCCCGCCGGCGCGGTGGTCGCCGCCGTGCACCGCGAGTGTGGTGGCCACCCGCTGCTGCTCCAGGAGCTGGTGCTCGCGGGCGGTCCCGAAGAGGGTGGCAGCCAGTCCACCTTCGCCCAGCTGCTTTCGCGCCGGCTCGCGGCCCTGCCGGGCGTGGCCCGGCGCCTGCTCGACTGCTCCGCCATCGCCGGGCGCCCGCGTCCGCTGTCCCTGCTGATCAAGGCCATCGGCGACGGCGACAACCTCGCGGCGGCGCTTCATCAGCTCGCCGGCGCGCGCCTGATCCGCCTGGGCGGCGCGGGCGGACGCGAGGTGGTCACGGTCTACCACGACAAGATCGCCGAGATCAGCCTGCGCCTGATCGATGCCGACCGCACGCGCGATTACCACCTCCGCCTGGCCGAGGAGATCGCCGCGCGCTTCGATCCCGAGCAGGAGGCCGAGGCGCTCGCCAGCCACTACCTCGCCGGCGGCGACCGCGACAAGGCGGTGCGTTTCAGCCTGATCGCCGCGGTGACCGCCGAACGCGCCCTGGCCTTCGATCGCGCCGCCGACCTCTACCGCATCATCCTCGGCCTGCTGCCGCCAGGCAGCGAGCGCCCGGACCTCCAGCTCAAGCGCGCTGACGCCCTCGCCTATGCGGGGAAGGGCGCCGAGGCCGCGCGCGCCTATCTGTGCGCGGCGATGACGCCGGACCGCGCCAACCGCCTGCATGCGCTCGACCGCGCCGCCGGCCAGTACCTGCGCAGCGGCTACATCGACGACGGCCTGCGCACCGCCCGCCAGGTCCTGGTCGAGGTCGGGGTGCCGTGGCATGCCAGCTCGACCACCGCGGTGATCTCCCTGCTGCTGCACCGGCTGCGCCTGCGCTGGCGCGGCATCGAATTCACCGAGCACCAGGCCAAGGACATCCCCGACGAGGGCCTGCTGCGCATGGATGTGCTGTGGTCGCTCGGGCATGGGCTGGGCGGCGTCGACACCGTGCGCGGGGCGGAATTCCATTCCCGCCATCTTCTGCTCGCGCTGGCCAATGGCGATCCCTACCGCATCAGCCGCGGCCTGGCGTGGGAGGCCATCCTCACCGCCACCGAGGGCGGGCGGCGCGGGCGCGAGCGCGCCCGCCTGCTCATCGCCACCGGGCACGCCCTCGCCGGGCGCATTCTCAGCGACCATGCCGCGGCCTGGAACTGGGCCGCCGAGGGCTATGCCGACTGGTGCGAGGGGCGCTGGAACGAGGCGGAGAAGTGCTGCCAGGAGGCGGCGCAGCTCTACCGCGGGAAGTGCCGCGACATCACCTGGGAGCTGGGTTCGGTCTACGCCTGGAGCTGGATGCCGGTGCTGTGCTACAGCGGCCAGTTCGCCAAGCTGCGCGAGCTGGTCGCCCAGGTCGAGCGCGAGTTCGGCCAGCTCGGCGACCTCTACACCGTGGTCACCGTCGCCACCGTGGTCAAACCGTGGCTGGCGCTGCTTGATGGTGAGCCCGAGCGCGCATGCCAGGAGGCGGGCGCGGCCATCGCGCAATGGTCGCGCGAGCATTGGCATCTCCAGCACCTTTTCGAGCTGATGGCGCGCGCGCGCGCGGCGCTCTACCAGGGCGATGGCGCCGCCGCGCTCGCAGCGCTCGAGCGCGACTGGCCGCGTTACCGTGCCGCGATGCAGAACCGCCTGCAGCTCAAGCGCATCTTCATGGTCGGGCTGCGCGCCCAGGCGCTGGTCATGGCGTGCGCCCAGGGCAGCATCCCGGCGGCGCGTGTGCGCGAGGCGGTGCGCGATGCGCGCGCCCTCGAGCGCGAGGGCACGCTGTGGGCGAAGGCCTACGCGCTTTCGGTGCGCGCCGCCATCCTCGTTCTCCAAGCCCGGCGCGCGCCGGCGCAGGAGCAGTACGAGCTCGCGGCCCTGCTCTTCCGCCAGCTCGGCTTGGCGGTCCACGCCGGGGCCGCGCGCCGGCGCGCGGCGGAGCTTGGTGAAGGGGCGGCGGCGGCGGGCGCGCTGCAGGCGGCGGATGCCGAACTGCGCGCCCTCGGCGCCAAGGATCCGGCGCGCTTCAGCGCTGCTTTCGTAGCCGGCGGGCCGCCACCCGGGTAGAGCTCGAGACCACCCCAGGTGGCGGCGGACCGGGGCGCTGCGTGACCTCCGCGGCGACGTACAGCTGCAGGATGGTCACCCCGACCAGGTAGATCGCCATCACCCCGAGCAGGTACGGCAGCGGGTTCCACGCCTGCTCGCCCAGCAGCCCGAAGCCGCGCAGGACCGCGGCCAGCGCAAGCGCACCGCCGATCAGGGTCGCCGCCATCAGGCAGCCGAGGCCGCTGCACATGACCGTGAACAGCCGAGCGCGCCAGCGCCTGAGCCGGACCCGGGTCTGCGCGTCGACCCCCGGTTGGCTCTGCCAGGGTGCCGCGGCGCTTGCCGGGAGGGCGAAGGGGAGGCGCTGGTAATCGTCGCGCCAGCTGTCGACCAGGGCCTCGCCGGCGCGGCGGAAGGTGGAGTCGAGCAGGGTCCCGATCACCGGAATGACATGGACCAGGCGGTCGGTGATGAAGAAGTAGGCATGCAGCCCGGCGAGGCCGAGGGTGAAGCCGGTGCGCAGGAGGGGACCGGGCCGGGGCAGTCCGTGCGGCAGGATGAGCTGGGCATCGTCCTTCCCGAGCTGGGAGACGATCAACATGGACGGCAGCTGCTGGCGCAGCCCAGCGGGCAGGTAGGCACTGAGGAAGCCGTTGAGCGTGCCGGTCAGCTCCTGGCCCATCGGGCTGCCGCCGCACTGGCGTTGGTGGATGATGGCGAACAGCGCGGCCGCCTCCTGCCAGCTGCGCGGGACCAGCTGCTCCTGCACGCCCATGAGGTGCGCCACCAGGCGCCAGGTGTGCAGGAAGGCCTCCTTCTCCTCTGCGCTCAGGCGGCAGCCCCAGCGCTCGAGGCCCAGCGGGATGAGGTAGCCGAAGGTCAGCAGGGTATAGGCGAGGTCCTCCTGGTTCACCGGCTGGCCGAGCTTGTCGACATCATAGGGGTCGACCACGGTGAGGCGCTGGTGGGCCGCCGGCGTG